>NZ_JBEJGY010000008.1 GCF_040253615.1 Streptomyces sp. Edi4 | reverse complement strand
CTGTACTTCGTTCAGTTACGTATTGCTAAGGTTAATCCATTCCCTCCGATAGATGAAACCAGCACCTTGTCGCGTGCTGCGGGGCCAAAACGCTCTGACCTGCAATAGTGCTGGGTTGTGATGGGTTTCCCGATAACCTTCCATGTAGGCGCGTATGGAGAGTTTCGGAAAACCCATCACAACCCAGCACTAGATGCATCATGCAATTATAATTTTCCTTGATCGTTTCGGCCCGACCTAGGTCACTCGGCAACGGTGCTGCCGGTCCCCCCTGCTCCCCCCGCTTTGGGTGGCTCACTCGCGCACGGTCTAGCGCCGAGTTCTGCGGGCCTCTAAGTAGGGGTCTGTGGACCTTGCGAGCCCCTCCGGCCTGTGGGGTGGCGGCGGAAGGGGCTGGGGCCCCGTCTGGGGGGCTTGGGTGCCGGTTGTGCTGCTCCCGCAGCAGGGATGGGGGAGGGGGGTAAGTCGGATGCTGGGCGAGATGGTTTGGCGAAGTGCTGGCGAGCTGGCGTGCGAGCTCGCCAGCGAGTCAGGTGGTGGGACGTTTGCTGAGCCAGAGCCGCACGGCTTGTTCGAGGCCGTCCTGCATCTCGATGCCGTCGGCGATGCAGGCGATTTTGAACTCGCGTTGGAGGTCGGCGTCCATGTAGGAGCCGAAGTGCGGGCGGCGCCGGCGGACGGGGTCGGTCTTCCTGGTACTGCTGCGTACCACGGGAACGGTTCCGGGTTCGTCGTCCTGGGCGACGTCGAACTTCTTGGGGCTCATACGGTGACGCTCCTCTTCTCATAGGTGTCGGCGAGCAGCTCGAAGACGGCTCGGAGCTGGCCGGCTTGGCGGCCGCGGACCTGGGCCAGGGGCAGGGCGTTGTTGTCGGCGACCTTGGCGAGCTTGATGCGGGGGATGATCGGGTCCCAGACGAGGTCGCCGAACAGGGTGCGGATCGAGGCGAGTTGGGCGATGTCGACCGGGGTGGTGTTCTCCATCCGGCTGACGATGACGCCGATCAGTTCCAGTTCGTCGTTGTGGAGCTGGAACTTGTTGTCGGCGATGTGCTGGCGGACCCGCTTGGCTCCGCGTACGGAGTCCTGCTCGGCCTCGGTGACGATGAGGGCCTGGTGCGCGGCGGCGAGCGCGAGGTTCGCCAGGTGGAACAGCGACGGCGGGCAGTCGAGGACGGTTTCGTCGAAATCGTCGTCGGCGCCCTGGAGGGCTTTGGCGAGACGGAGATGAGAGCCGGGCGCGCCGGCCTCGTACATTCGCTCTTCGAGTTCGAGCCAGGCCGGGCAGACCTTGATGCGGTCGGCGTAGTCGGCGTCCCAGGAAATGTCGCGGATCACGCCGGCCGCGGCGCCCACCTTGTTGGCGAGGATCGCCTCGCTGATGCTGGGCGCGCCCTCCTCGTAGCGGACGCCGAGTCTGCGGGTGGCGTTGCCCTGGGGGTCCATGTCGACCAGGAGCACCCGCTTCCCCCGCTTGGCCAGCGCCTCGGCCAAGCGGACCGCGGTGGTGCTCTTCCCGATCCCGCCCTTGTTGTTGAGCACAGCCGTCCGCCGTACGGCCCGCCGTGCCAAAGTCCCTGATGCCATCAGCCCTCCTGCTCGTCAGTGAGCCAGCTCGCCGAATGGCTGGCTCGTCAGCGAGCCAGCATGTCAGGTGAGTGAACCAGCACGGCCCAGACGTCGCCGACCCGCTTCCTAATCGCGGACTATCTAGCTTGATAGACCGCAAACAGGCAGGTGAAATGGCCCCTGGCCTGTGTGCTGTGATGTCAGTCGGTTGCGGTGTCCGGCTCCGGAGGCGGCTCGGGGAGCCGGTCGATGGCGCTGCGGAAGATGTCGCCGGTGGTGATGATCTGCCTCTGGAGCTGGGACTTTTTGAGTATGGCGTCGGCGGTGGGGCGCTTGGCGAAGGCGGCGCAGAGCATGTCGAGAAGGGTGGCGCCGCCTCTGCGCTGGGCCTCGCGCATGATCACGGTGGGGCCGTCGCCCCAGAGTTGCTGCCATTCGAGCAGGGCCTCGACGGCGGGGGCCGAGACCCAGTGGCAGGAGCGTACGAGCTGCTCGCCGAGTTCAGCGGGCAGTCGTACGGCCATGCGCTCGGTGAGGGTCGTTGGCTGGTCACCGCTGAACCGGCTGTAGTGCTGGGGGCCGGTTCCGACCCTGCGGCCGGGGGTCGCGACCTGGTCCTCGGGAAGCGGCTCGTACGGGCCGAGCATCGAGCGTGACCGGAGCTCGGCCCGCACCTCGCGCGCGAGGACCAGGTCGCGGGTGCCGGCCAGCTTGCCCTTCGCGCGGAGCCTGGCCCGCTCCACCCGGATCCGGGCGCGGGCCTCGCTCAGGGCCCGGCCCCGCATGTACTTGGTGCCCTCGTCCTCGTGGGCCTGCTTCAGCCAGTCGAGCTCGGCGGTGCGGGCGGCCGAGACTGCAAAGTTGAGCCGGGCCATGTGCTCGGGCTCGACGGCGACGACGAAGGGGCGAAGCGACATGGCACCAGAGTGTAAGTCTAGCTAGATAACCCGCCACCCTAGGGCGCACTATCTAGCTAGATAGTGCGCATCTGTGCAGCTCAGAGCGCATTTTGATAGTTGCGTGAGTGTGTCAGCGGCCCTATCTTCGGGGCAAGTGCAGCAGCGTCAAGGAGGTCGTAGTGTCGTATGTCCCCGCGCTCCCGGATCTCGTCCGCTACACGTGGTGGGGCGGTGTGCCCGAGGGGTTGTCCACGAAGACCCAGCTCGACGGTCGGGGGCTGCGGCCGGGTTCGGATCCGGTGGGCCAGGTTCTGTACCACGGCAACTGCTACGCGCCGCTGTACGAGGACGACAGGGCGGTCGCCAAGCGCGCGTGCTCGCCCGCGCAGCGCGCTGTCCTGGACCGCGCGCGCGAGTTGCAGTACGAGTGTCGGCGCTGCCGGGCCCGCAGGGATTATCCGTTGGGCCGGGGTCGCTGGTGCGAGCCGTGTTCCTACGCGGTCGCCGTGTACGCCGCCCATGTGAAGGCGCGCCGGTTCGCGCGTGAACTCGTCGAGGACACCGGCGCCGTGCTCCTGGTGGTGGGGGCCGGGCCCGACGACCAGTCTCCGCCGCAGACCGTGGCCGCCGTCCGCGTCCACGACCAGGAGCTGCTTCACGAGGCAGATGCCGGTGCGTACGGCAGCGCCGAGCGGAAGGCTCTGCTGGATCGGCTCGATGTGCTCCTGGACGGGCGCCGGATCGTCCACGAGACCGACCGTGGCCCGGCCTGCCGCTACCCGTCCATCCTCGTCACGCCGCCCGGTCAGCACCTCCACAGCGACCGGGACACTCACGCCTGGCTGCGCCCGCACCGCGAGAGCGCCGAGAAGGCGGACTACGTCACCCGGCTGTGGCGGCACTGGTTCGCCTGGACCCGCGATGAGTACTCCTCGATGGCGAGCGAGCCCTGGGACCGGGAGAGTGGCACCACGCTCGCCTGGGAGCAGACCACCCGGGCCGCCGCCGATGGACGGAGCCTGACCGTGCTCCTGCACCGCATCGCGGCCGGCACCGAGCCGGTCTGGGAACACGCCCACTGGCTCGCCGACGGCCACGGTGAGCCGGAGCTCTCCTCGACGCGCACCCGCCGCCGGGCCGTCTGACGGGAGTCCACCGGACCCCGGAGAACTCCCGCCCCGCTTTGGGTGGCCCTTCGTGAGCGCCAGCATGACCGCAAGCCGGGAATGCTGGCGCTCACCCATGTCCCGCCCCGGTCAGTCCTTGCTCTTCGGCTTCGGGGTGCGCTGGGAGTGGGCCGAGATGCCGCCGGAGAGTGGATTTGAGGGGCGCTGGCTGCCGGCGCTGGTGCGCCCACTGTCGCCGCGTCCGGCATGGGCCTGAATCCCGGACTGAACTCCCGCCGTCGCAGTGCGGGGGCCGGCGACGGTCCGGGCCGCGCCCCCGACGGTGCGGGCCGCCAACCGGGCGGTGCGCACCGCGTCGCCCATTCCCGGGATCTTCCAGACGGTGTAGATCCCGACCACGATCGCGACGACGGTGACGCCGAGGCCGGTGACGACGTGTCCGTTGGCCTCCATGACCGCCGCGAGGCCGAGCACGATCACGATCACGGGCTTGACCAGAACGAGCATGACCATGAATCCCGCCCACCGGCGGACATGACCCCACAGGTTCCTGTCGACCACACCGGCGTACACGAGGACGCCGAGCAGGGCTCCGACGTACAGGGCCAGCGTCCTCATGTACAGGAACAGGAACAGCAGCCCGCACAGCACGATCGTGGCGAAGCTGACGGCGGCGAGCATCAGCGGTCCGCCGCCGATTTTGCCGTTCTTGAGGTCATTGCCCATCGAGGTGAACAGTCCGCCGGGAGAAGAGCCCAGCGCGGCCGTCAGTGCATCGGTGACGGCGTCGACAGCGGAGACCAGGACGTACAGCACGAGCGGCGTGAAGGCGGTGGCGAGAACCGCGAGCCACAGGAAGCCGACCCCTTCGGATATCGCGGTGGTGAGCGAGGCTCCGCGCATGGCTCGCTTGGCCACGGCCAGGAGCCACAGCACGAGCACGAGGAAGGTGGCGGCCGCGAACACGATGGCGTACTGCCGCACGAAGTTGGCGCCGGTGAAGTCGACCGCGCCCTTGTCGCCGCTCACCAGCTTCCCGAGCTGGCCCGCCGTCCAGTCGGCGCCCTTGGCGATCGAGAGCGCGAGATTGGTGAGTGGGTCGCTCTTGTCGAGCTTCGGGGCGTCGGGCTTGGAGCCTTTCTGACCACTGCGGCAGTACTCTCCCGCGAGGCCGATGATGTTGCCGCACGGGTCATCCTTGAGCAGCATCAGGCCCCCGCTCGGCGGTGTAAGTGGCGTACGGGCACACGAAGTTCCCCTCAACGGTGGTGACGGTCAGTGCATGGTGCGGCGGGCCTGGCGCAGCTGCGCGGCCGCGACGGTGGCGCCCTGGGCGGCCTGGTGTAGGGCGGCGTTGGTCTGCTGGGCGTGCGGGCCGGGCTGTCCGAGCAGGGCCAGGGCGGCGGTCATCTCCCCCACCACGGTCGCGATGGCTTCGGCCGCGCGTGTGAGCTCGTCCGTGCTCTGGCGCACATGCTCGGGGTGGGTCCATCGGGCGCGCCCGGTACGGACGTCGCGCACCAGGCGCGCGAGGGCGTCGGCGGCGGTCCGGGCGTGCATTGTTGGATTGGCGGTGGCCACAGGCCCTCCAAAGGGGGTGTCTTTTCGATGCGTCCGACGCGTCCACGCAGGTCAGAACGCGAATGTGATGCGTCTGGAGCGGACGCGTCGACGCATCAACCAGACGCGCCGAAGGCCCTGGTGACGGGCTGTGGACGTGCCAGGACGCACCCGGGGCAGGCCGGGACGTGCCGGAGACGTGACGCGGACGCATCACGAACAGGGTGCCCTTGATGTCCGTCAGCCGGTAGGCGAACGGCTTGCCCGGCCGATCTCCCAGCCGCTCCGAGGAGACGGTGACGCCGGCGGCCTTCAGCTCGGACTTGATGGTCCGCCCGATCATCGTGTTCCGGTTCGGCTTCCCCTCCCAGCGGCCGTAGACGTCCGGGGCGGCGGCCGCCAGGTAGTCGCCGAGCTCCGTGATGGTGAGCACCTCGGGATCACTGTGCGTGGCGAACGCGTCGAGCAACCGCCGCACCTGCGGCGGCACTTCGACCACTGCCGTCGGGCGGTGCCCGCCGAGGGTCAGGCGTGGCCGCGGCGCCTTGAGGCGCTCCTCGACCCGGCGTGCGGCCTCGTCGGGTGGCAGCAGCGAGGCGTAGCGCAGGATCGGCTCGCGGTGGCGCGGGGCGATCACGTAGAAGCGCCCGGCGTCGGCCGGGAGGTCCGGCTCGGGGAGGGCACGAGCAGGTGCGGCCACCAGCCCTGGGAGACCGCGTCCGCGCGGCCGACCACCAGGGGTACGTCGTGGGCACGGCAGGGCAGCATGATGCGCAGGCCGGGCACGTCCGCGATGGCGTCGCTCAGTGAGTCCTTGGTGGCGTCCTGGGTGACGATGACGACCGAGATGAGGGCCTCGCGTCCGAGGTTGCGCAGCAGCTCGATCGCCATCTCCTTGCCGTCGTCGGACAGTTCGATCCGCACTCGTTCCAGGGCCGATCTGCATGATCGCGGGGTCCTCGGGGGTGGGCTCCCACATGTTCTG
>NZ_JBEJGY010000007.1 GCF_040253615.1 Streptomyces sp. Edi4 | reverse complement strand
GGGGTTCCCCTATCGGGGAACCCCGGCATAGCCGGGCAAAAGCCACAAAGCAAAAGACGTGCGCGGCACGTCCGCACGGGGGAGTTTGGCCATGGCCTGGGTGACGAAGATCGTGGCCGACGAGCAGGTCGAGTACCGCCTCAAGAAGCAGGCCGGATGCTCCGTCGTCGCCACGGACGGCACGGACACCGTCGTACTCGACGACGCCGCTGACCCGGCGCTCAGTTACCGTCTGCGATCCGAAGGCGGGGCCGAACTCGTCTGGATGGGCAGCGGACTGGCGACCCTCGGACTCACGGAGGGTGCCGTGCTCGACGAGGACGGCAAGGCCGCGGCCCGCCTCATCATGAGCGGCTGCGACCCGCGCACCGGCGCCCGGCTCATCAAGGGCCACACCTCCATGCGCGCGCACGAGAAGGCGCAACTCACTACCGCCCGCGCCGTCGAGGCGATCGTGAAGGCCGCCGCGGACAAGGGCGTCGAGCCTGCCGAGCTGTTCGACGGCAAGCCGAAGCAGCTCCGGGTGTTCGAGGCGCAGCAGCGGAAGGTCTCCAAGGGAGGTGAGCGCGAACGGCTCCAGGTCGTCACGCTCCACAAGCTGGTGCGCGCCGCCGGCCTTGCCCTCGACGACATCTACGGCGCCGAGGAACTGGCGACTGCGTGGGAACACAAGGACCTGCGCGTCGACAGCCGACAGCGCGGCTGGGACGTCGTCCTCGACCTGCCGAAGTCCGACAGCGTGCTGCAAGGGCTGCTCCCCCTGCTCAGCGAGCGCGAGTACCGCGACCTGATCCACCAGGCCAAGGAAGACACCTTCCGGCAGGTGGAACGCTGGGCCGGATACGCGGTCGGCAGCCAGGACGCAGAGCCGGTGCGCATCGCCACCGGGGGCCTGATGGCGTGGTCGGTTGAGCACCAGAGCTCCCGTCCGGTGAAGGCGGGGGAGCCCGGCGACCCGCATCTGCACGTACACGTCTCCCTCGCCAACATGGCGCTGTGCGAGGACGGGCAATGGCGCTCGATCGCG
>NZ_JBEJGY010000006.1 GCF_040253615.1 Streptomyces sp. Edi4 | reverse complement strand
AACTCCGGGCTCGATCTGTACCGGCACGCCTCGGCACTCGACGCGTACTTCAAGGCGCGCGTGCGGGCGCTGACCTACGAGCGGTTCGGGGTGCGGCGCGAGCGCAACGAACGCACTGGCGCGTGGGAAGTCGTGGGGATCCCGGAGCGGGTGCGTGACGGATTTTCGCGCCGCGCAGCCCTCGTGGACGCGAAAGCCGGCACCGACGCGACGTTGATGGAGAAGAAGACCGTCAGCGCTGCCACCAAGCGCGACAAGCTCGACGCGGATGCCGCGACGATGCGCTCCAGTTGGCGTGAGCGGGCCGGGCAGATGGTCGGGGATGTCGACGCGATGGTCGCCGCGGCCGCGCCCGGCCCGCCCGGCCCCGACGGCGGCTCGGGCATCAACGGACCCGGCACCGGGCCGCGCATCCCGCCGCCGCACGACATCGCCGCGATCGTCTTCGACCCGAAGACCGGACTCACCGCGAACAACAAAGTGTTCACGCGAGCGCAGCTCCTGGCGGCCGTCGCCAACAGTCTGGAGTACGGCCTCGACGCCGACCCGCACAGCCTGGAGAGCCTGTGCGACGACGCCCTCGCGGTCGAGGGCTATGCGGTGCACGTGCCGTCGCTGGGCTCCACCGTGATGTCGTCGAACACCCGCTACACCACCCAGGACCTCCTCGACGCCGAGGCGCTGGTGCGTCAGGAGGCCATCGACCGCTACGACATGGGCGCGGTGCAGCTCACCGGGCACCAGGCCGAGGCCGCACTGTCGGTGTTCGAGGTCGCCGCCGGGTTCGCGCTGTCCTTGGAGCAGCGTGCGGCGGTGACCCGGATTCTGACCGCCGGGCATGGCATCGAGGCCCTGGTCGGCGTCGCCGGGGCGGGCAAGTCCACGCTGATGGAGGCGTGCCGGATCGGCTGGGATGCGACCGGCACCACGTACGCCGGCGCGGCGCTCGCCGCGGCCGCCGCGCAGAACCTGACCGACGCATCGGGCATCCCGGCGCGCACGGTGGCGGCCTGGGTGCAGCAGATCGAGGGCGGCTCCGGGCTGCATGGCGTCGACATCCTGGTCGTCGACGAAGCCACCATGGTGGATGACCGCGCGGCGGCCGTGCTGATGGCCGAGGCTGCGCGCACCGGCACCAAAGTTGTGGCGATCGGCGACCACTTGCAGCTCCAGGCGGTCGGCCCCGGCGGATGGTTCCGCGAGGTGCACCGGCTCGTGCACGGCCTCACCCTCACCGAGAACCGCCGCCAGGAGGACGCCGCCGAACGCGCCGCCCTAGAGGTCTGGCGCACCGGAGACCACGAGCGCGCGCTGCGGATGCTCGCCGACGGCGGGCGGGTGCACGCCACCGAGACCGCCCAACAGGCCCGCTCGGAGATCCTGATGGCGTGGGACGAACTGCGCCTTCAGCAGTGGGCCGACCCGCACGACCTGATCGCGAACATGGTGGTGCTCGCGGCGAAGAACACCGACGTCGATGCGCTCAACCTGGGTGCCCAGCAGATCCGTCGGGTCGCAGGCGAACTCGGCGAGGAGCACACCTACGCGAAGCCGGGCGGGGACAGCATCACCCTCGCGGTGGGCGACGTGGTGCGGGTGCGGGAGAACGACTACCGCTCCCGGCGCGGGCAGGGCCCCGACATGCTCAACGGCTACCGCGCCGTCGTCACCGCGATGGCACCGGACCGCAGCGTCGAGATCACCTGGACCCTCAAGGACACCCAGGCCGAGGGCGGTTTCCGCTACGAGTCGGGCTGGGTGAAGCCCGACAAGATCGCATCGGGCGCGCTGTCGCTGGGCTACGCCATGACGGTGGCGGCGAGCCAGGGACTGACGACGAACACGGCGCTGATGTACGGGCACGGCGCGAACGCGTTCGCCACCTACCCGGGCATCACCCGCGCCCGGAAGCAGAACCACATCTGGCTGCCGCTGGCCGTCGTGGAGAGCGAGGAGACCCGCGCCCGGCTCGGCGAGGCCCGCAGCGAGACCGAGCGCCTGGAGCGCGCCGTCGATGCGTTCGCCCGCTTCCTGGGCCAGTCCCGCCCGGACTCGATGGTGTCGGACCTGCTCCACGAACCGCCCGCTCCCGCTCCCCTGCCCCGCCAACGCGACCTCGCCGCCGAGGAGGCACGCGCCGAGGCAGAGCGCAGGCTCGATCTGTCCCGGCGGGCATCGGCGGCACGCGCGAAGTCCACCACGATCCGCCGTCCTTCCCCCGCCGACCACGCGCAGGACGAGGCTCACCGCCAGGAGGAGCCGCAGCTCACCGAGAAGCACATGGAAAAGCTCCGTCGCCTCCAGGACGAGCGCGACGTCGAGCCGTGGACGTCGCGTAGGTACGGCAAGCTCGCCGATCACGAGCTGGACCGGACGATCGCCCGCAAGGAGCGCCACGCGCAGCAGCAGGACCAGGTGGCGGACCAGACCGAGGCCCGGCTTCATCGCCTCACCGAGCGCATCACCCAGGCCGAGGCGAGCGGGACCACCCCAGGGCAGGTGTGGGCGGCCGAGGCCGGCGCGCTCCTGGACCAGGCCGAGCAGCTGCTCGCCGCCGCGCACACCGAGTTCGATACCGCGGCCGCGCAGAAGTCGACCGCCGAGCAGCGCACATCTTGGCTCGCCGAGATTTCGAAGGCGGACAACAAGAGCTGGCTCGCCCTTCGCCTGGCCCAGACCTCGCGCAAGGAGCAGAGGGAACTCAAGGCTCAGTACACCGCCGAGCGAGCGCAGGCATGGCAGGAGGCGAGCAGGGCCAGTGCCACGGGCCGCGAGACGCTCCAGGAGGCATGGGCGCTGCTCCGCGACAGCAAGTTCGCCGACACCCTCCAGGCCAACAAGCCGGTGCCCGGCGATGTCGAGACGGTCTCCCACGCCTTCACCGCGATGCGGGAGATTGCCTCGCGTCACGGGCACACCATCGACGTGCACAACAGCCAGCGCGTCGCCTACCTGGAGAAGGAGCTAGCAACCCAAAGGGGGCACGCCGCCACGTGGCGCGGCGACGTCGCCGACATCAAGGTCGAGAAGCAGCAACGCGCCACGATCGCCACCAAGTTCCCCAAGCTGTACGAGCAGGAGAGCGCCGGCCGCGCCGAGCACCTGCGACAGCAGCAGGCCCAGGCCGCGAAACAGGCGCGCGCCCACGCCAACGCAGCCACCTCCACCCACTACACCCCGCCCACCCAGTCGCGGGGAGGCCCCAGCATGGGCCGCTGACGAGGTCGCGCAATCTGTTTCGATCGAAACACCCACCAGGGCCCGGGGACGGCTGATCGAGGCGCCCGTACGCCGGACTTCGGCCGCCGGTCCGGGTGGGCGCACCTTCGTGGGCTGAGCTCCAATCCCCTTGGCAGCGTTGCTTCCTGGGGCTCGTATCCGGGCGGCGCGCGAGGCTGGCAAGCTGAGCCGATGAGTACGCAGCACCGCCGCCCGCTGGGCGCCGGCCAGGACCTCCCCGAGCCACCGCCACGCGACCCCCGCACCCTCAACGCCGCCGAACGGGTCGCGGGTAGCACCTGGGTCGAGGCACCGACCACTGCCCCGCCCGTCGCACGGACCGGCCGACGCCGCCTCGGCACCGGCCCCGTCGACCCCGGCGGCTGACGACAGCCAGTGCTCCGGCGTCAGCAGATCGTCCACCAGTAGGCGGTGAACAAATTCTCGGAGCAGATCGGGCCGTACCCGCAGCTCAAGGCCGGGGCCGTTCCACCACTTCGGGCCCGTTCCCGCACCAAGGTCATGGAACAAGGTGGTGTGCGCGGACGCCCTGCGGGTTCGGTGCCACGATGAGGTCATGAGCACGGCTGGCCGTAACACTGTCTCGGGCCGCACCTACCGCCGCACCCGGCCGCGCGGGTTCGCGCCCTGGTCTCCCAGCCCCGAGAAGCTGCTGCTGGTCGAGCAGATCCGGCAGGTCCTCGACGAGTACCGCGCATACCTGCCGCTCACCGCGAGGCAGGTCTTCTACCGGCTCGTGGGCAACCACGGCTTCCCCAAGGACGAAAAGGCGTACGACCGGTTGCAGGAGACCCTCAACCGCGCCCGCCGCGCCCGGCTGATCCCCATGGGCGACATCCGCGACGACCGCGCCGAGGTTCTGGGCCTGCCCGCCGGCTACCGCGACCCCCAGGACTGGGTGGACACCGTGAAGGCGTCCGCCCGCTTGTACGCCCGGCCGCTGGACCAGGGGCAGCCCCGCGCAGTCGAGGTATGGGTCGAGGCCCAGGGCATGATGCCGATGATCTCTCGCGTCACCGAGCCGCTCGGGGTCGCGGTGTACGGATCCGGCGGGTTCGAGTCGGTGTGCTCGAAGCACGCCGCTGCCCTGCGCATTGCCCACCGGGAGGTCCCCACCACAGTGCTCAGGATCGGCGACCGCGATCCGAGCGGGCTGAGCATTCTCGACGCCGCCGCCGAGGACGTCGCCCAGTTCATCGAGGAGCTGGGTGCCACCCTGCCGACCGTGAAGCAGCTCGCCGTCACCGAACAGCAGATCACCGAGTACGGGCTGGCCACCGCACCACAAAAGCGGACCGACCGCCGCGGCGACCACATGAGCGCCACCGTCCAGGTCGAGGCCCTCGGACCCGATCAACTTGTCGCTCTTGTCCGCGCCGGGGTGGAGGAGTTGGTCGACCTGGAGATGCTGGAGCGCGTCAAGGCTGCGTCCGAGCGCGAGCGGCCGGACCTGGTAGCGCGAGGCGAGCGGCTGCTCTGACCCAAAGGGGCAGGCAACACTGCCTCGGTGATCCAATGCAGGTGGGGGACGGAAACGGTCGACGGCGGCCCCACGCGCCAAGCCGCGGGGCCGCCGTCCAGAGGAACCGGTTCAGGGGTACCTGCGGTCGCCCGCGACCATCTCCGCGAGCACCAGGTCGCGGGAGACGTCGTCGCCGTCTGCGGGCCACCCGTACCGCCCGTACGTCAGGAGCCGGGCGAGGGCGTCGATGAGGTGTTCGCGTACGCGCGGGTCCGACCACCCCCACTCCATCGCGTCGGCCAGAAGGTCCACCGGCGGGAACGCGAGCAGGTCCCGCAGTGGCCGGTCGCCCCACTCGTGGTCGCTGTAGTGGGCCAGCGCGGCGCGCATCGCGGCCGCGGTCACCGGACGCTCGGGACGGTCCTCCTCCCACTCCCGCTCCGGTCGGTCCGTGGCGTCCAGGCCATCGGTGACCGCGCGGTACCCGCGCGGGCCGGTGACGATGCCATCGCCGCCGTCACGACCGCGGGCGTACCAGTCGTCCAACCGGGCCGCGCTCCGCAGCGCGTCCACGGGTTCGCCCCGGCTGTGTCCCCGTCGGCCGTCTGCCTCCCACGCTGCCTGATGCGGCGCCCACTTCTCGTGCGCCGACTGGCGCGTCATCCCGGCAGCTCCTCCGATCTGTTCCCAGGTCGCGCCGCACTCCCGGCTGGCGATCACCGCGCGCGCGAGGAGAGTGGGGAGGAACTTGTCGCGGATCGTCAGGACGTCGCGCAGGTAGCAGGCCGGATCGGAGCGGCGCTCCTCGTACACGGTGGGGACCAGGCCGCGCGCGAGTTCGGCCACGACGCGGGCGGACTCGGCAACGGCCACCACTGCCTCGTCGCGGGGGGAAAGCTGAGGCTTCACGGACTTCGTGTCAGTCATATCTCCACGCTACCCCCGCTTGTCAGGTCCAGCCTGACAAACGAGAGGACTCGCCGCGCGCCGAGGTGATCCATTCCAGAGGGGGGGCGGAAACGGTCGCCTACGCCCCCGCCCGCGATATCCCGGTGATCCAATCGGCGACCAGGGGAAACGCCACCCCGGTCCAATGCGGAACCCATCAATATTGCGCCTCCCCTTTTCGCCCCCTATGGTGAGTCGCAGATGCCGAGCCGCCACGGCCCGGCCAAGAAGGGGAGACCATGGCGCTCGGAGAGATCACCACCACCGATCTGAACGGCTGGCAGTACCGCGCGATCGGCGTGCTCGACAAGCTCGTGAAGGCCGGACTGAAGGCCGAGCGGTACCCGCTCAACTGGACGATCACCACCAACGGCAGCCTGCGCGGAGAGGTCCACCGCTACGACCAGCTCACCGACAACGACCGCCGAGCCGTCTACGAGGAGTGGCTGCGCGTCCTGGACGCCACACCGCCGCGCGAGTCCAAGCGATTCGAGGGCGGCATCCGGCTGACCGCGACGTTTGCCCACCCCACCAACCGCGGGGACGTAAAGGGCTCCCTCGTGCTCGACATCGACGACGAGGACCAGGCGGACAGCGACCGTGGCTGACCGCTTGTACCTGCGGCACTCCACCGACAAGCAGACGAACCTGCGGCAGAAGCATCACCTGGCCACCTACCTGTCCAGCGGAGCCCCGGCCTACGAGGACCCGGCGACGTCGAGCCGCATCCATCCCCTCCAGCGGCCGGGCTTCCAGAACCTCTTGGACGAAGCCGCGGTTGGTGACGTGGTGCGCGTCGCTGATGCTGCCCGACTCTTCCGCTCAGTCAGGGATGTGCTCGATGTCCGCGACGTCCTGCGCCGTCGAGGGCTCCATCTCCGCGTCGCAGCCGGCGCCTGGGCGGGCATGGATCTCACCTCCGACGACGCCATGACGAAGTTGTTCGTCACGATGCTTGCCGGAGTGCTGGAGTTCCAGCGCGACATGATCAGTGAGAACACGAAGGACGGCGTCGCTGCGGCCCGAGCCGAGGGGAAGGTGCTCGGGCGGCCCGCTGCATTCGGCGATCGGAAGGCCGCCGAGGTCGTCCAGGCGTACCGGGATGGCACTGCCGTGAAGGCGCTCGCCCGGCTGTACAACGTCGATCCGAAAACCATCCGGCGCGTCCTCGACGCCGCCCAGGCCCGGACCCTGACGGCTGAGGAACTCGACACGTTCACCCCGGCCGATCCCCAGGCACAGGCGCCCGCCGACCCGGTCGTGGTCGTCGACGTACCCGGCCTGGTAGCCGAGAACCTGGTCGACATCGCCGACGACGCGGTCCGCCAGGCGCTCGACGCCGGGCAGACGATCCGCCGGGGACAGGGCTACTCAGTGCGGGTGACCGCCCCGGTCAGCGTGCACGTGGCGATGGTCGAGCACTCCGCGACCGCGCTCATGCAGTCGCCCGCCGGCCGCAAGGCTCATCGCATCCACTCCGATCGCGTGACGTCCGTACAGAGCACGCCCTGAGTGCTGTTCTCGACACAGGCCCCCGGCTGCCATGAGACAGCCGGGGGCCTCAATTTTGAGCGTTTTGAGCAGTCTCAACGCGCTAGCGCACCCTGAAGGATCATCCGCTTTTCAGCGCGCTTTCCTCTTTCAGGGCAGAGGTAGAACGGACGGGCGCGTCCGCGCCCGGCACCCCGGGTGCGGGCCTTTGCGGAGCGCGCGTTCACCGTCACCGCCCGCTCGGCCGCGGGCGGCCTCCCGTGCGGCGCCGGGCGCGCTCCGCCGCCTGCCGCACCTCACGCGCGCCCCGCCAATCCAGGAGCCCCGCTGAGCGCTGCGGCTCGGCGGGGCTCCTCAAGCCACCCAAAGCGGGGGCGGGCATCCCGGCCGAGACGAGCGGCCGGGTGCAGGCATGGCGGATGCGCCCGAAGACGGACGGCCGCTGATTTACGCGATTTATGCGACGGTCCCTTCGCGGGCGCGCGCGACGAACCAAGCGACCACCAAAGCGGGATGGAATCGGGCATAGTGACGCCGAGTTGCGCAACTTGCGCAGGTCCACGCGCGCGTACCCGTACGCGAAAGGGAGCTCCGAGACCGCGTGCTCCACCGGTCCCGTGACGGGAGCCGGAGGCTAGAGTCCTGCGGGGGTCGCCGGACCCGCTCACGGTTGGGCCCGCCGGTCCGGCGCCCCAGCAGCACTCGACGCAAACCGTCCGTCGTCACCATCCTGCGCGCATGTTCTTCGAGACGAGCGTTCCTGCACCGACAGCCAGCGCCGCCTTCGCTGCCCTGGTCGAAGAGTGGGCCAGGTGGGCGGAGACCTTCAGCACCGCCCTCGACCAGGACCTGCTCGCCATCCAGCGGGGCCGCCAGCAGTCCGGCGTACCGTCGTCCCTTCCCCACGAACAGCCACCCAAAGCGAGGGCGGCCCGCCTCGACTCCCTCCCCGCACCCGGCTGACCCGACGTGCCGGGCCGGCCGCCGCGGGTCACCCTGGAGGGCATGACCACCGCACCGATCGTCGTGCACCGGATCCAGGGCGGAGGCGACCGTCGGGTGACCGTCCGGGGCAAGATCCAAGGGGTCGTCTACAGCGACGCCGACCTGGTCGAGGCGCTCAGGATTGTGGGCGTGCCGGACCCGGAGAACACGGTCGTCTCGGCGTCGCCACTCCTGGAGTGGCGCCAATCCCCGCCCCGCGATTACGGCCTCGGCCCCGGCGAGCCCGTTCCGCGCCCCGCGCCCCGGCACTGAGACGAGCAGCCACGCGCTTCGTCCGATATGGGGTGCCTGGTGGTGCTGTGTGGTCAATCCGCAGGTGAGAGGCGGAAGTTGACCCGGGGGAAGGGTGTGACCTCACGGGCCGTGAGGTTTAGATTGCGACAGGTGATCTAGTCGCGGCGCCCGGACCAGGGCAGAGGGCCGCGCCGCCCCCTGTCGTGGAAGGACGCTCGGATGACGGATATAGCCGTCGGCGCCGCGGTACCCCGCGTCGAGGCCGACGTCCCCGGCCCGGTCCCCGTCCCTGCGGTCGCCGAGGCGGCGACGGAAAGCGGTCCGTGCGGGGTATGGGGCGATGAGCTGCGCGCGCGGGCCTGGCTGTGGCGCCGCCTCGGCGTCGGTGCGCACGCCGGGGGCGACGTGGCATGACGGACGACGGAGAGATACCAGCCCCGGACTGGCACAGCGTGCGGCAGCCGCTCCCGCCCGAGGTGCCCGCACCTCGCGCGGAGCCCTCCCTCGATGTGGAGGCCGCCGGCGAGCCGCCGGCTCCGGAGCCGGAATGGTGGCGTGCGGCACCGCCGCCTCCCGAGGCTCCCCCTTCCGGGCCGGTGCCAGAAGACGCACCACAGCCGTCGTTCAAGCCCGCCCCGGACTGGAGCAAGGATCCCGCCCCTGACCCCGCGGATAGCCCCGCCAAGGACCAGGGGGAGGGCCCGGGTTACGTGGGCCGCGTGGGTGCGGACTGGCGCGAGACGTGGTCGGTACACGGCTCCGAGGCCCTGGACGCCGCGCACGAGGTCGCCGTCACGATGGCCGAGGCCGTCGTCAACCACCTGCCCAACCCGGAGGCGGCGGCGCAGCGGCGTGGCCTGGACATCCGCTGGCTGCGCCTGAAGTACAACGTCCCGGCGGCCTTCTTCGCCTCGCTGGTGACGTGGGGCGGCAGCAGCCTCTCGGACGGTGTGGCCAACACCCTCACCCACGACGGGCCCTTCGGGCTGCTCGGCTGGGTGCTGATGCCCCTGCTGGTGCTGGGCCTGCTGATGGTGACGCCGATCGGCGGCCCGATCGGCAAGATTTTCTTCGACATCCTGCGCCGCGTGCTGTCCGGCCTCGGCCGGGCGGTCGCCCGCGCCTGGAGCGTCACCCTCACCGGCTACCTGCTGCGCCTGGTAGCGGCCACCGTCGTGTGGGCCGTGGTCCTCGGTATCGCGCGCCTGATCGGGCGCGTTGCAATCAACTGGCTGACAGGAGCGTGACGACGATGAACACGACGGGAGCCGCCGCCGGCGGAATAGGCGCGGTCGCCCTCGGCTTGGTGGTCCTCTTCTACCAAATCGGGGCCTGGAGAGGCGGCGACCCCACCCCCAAAATGCACTTCTTCGCCGGGGTGGCCCTGGCCGCGCTCCTGTTCCTGGGCGGCGGCATCCTCGGGGTGATGGGCGGCGCTGCGGCCGCTCTCGGCGACGGGATCGGCCGGTACGCCCTGGAGAACGCCACCGGGGCGGCGGCGGCCGCGGGCAAGCGCCCGCCGATGACCGGCGGCGAGAAGATCGGCGTGAGCGGCGCGATCGCCGGACTGTGCCTGCTCGCCCTCTACCTCGGCCTGATCAAGTCCGGACGCTACGACCTCAAGGCACCTTTGATCCGGGGCTCGTTGGTCGGGATCTGGCTGGGCGCCTCGGCGGGGCTGATCGGGATGGCGCTCGGGCTGATCCGTACGTCCGGCAACACCATCGGCGACATCCTCATTCACAGCATCTGAACCGGGGGAACAGAGCTATGTCCGGCATCGGCGCCGAAAAGGAGCGGGGCACGCTGGCCGCCGGGGCGCGCCTGCTGCGCGCCGAGTGGGGGCGCTGGCGGCGCGCGGAGGACCAGAGCGACACGCACATCGCGCACCGCATCCTGAATGACCAGTACCGCCGGTGGCGGCAGATGCGGCAGCGGGCCAAAGCGGAAGTCCAGCAGAACATCGGCCTGCTCAAGCAACAGCAGAAGCAGCAGACCTACATGCAGATGCAGCGGATGCAGATGCAGAAGCGGTCCATGGCCCGGGGGGGATACGGCGGGTACGGCGGCGGGGGCGGCGCGTCCGCGATCGTCGCCTACCGGATGATGCAGTGGGCCCAGCTCGACATGAGGATCGGCCAGGAGGAGTTCCAGCACCTGGAGGTCAGCGATTCCATGCTGGCCATCGGCCGCGCGCAGCTCGCCGCGGTACGGGGCCGGATCACCCTCGGCCTCACCCTGGGGATTCCGCTGCTGTGGGCGGGCCTGCTGTGGCTGTCCGCCCCGGCCGGGCTCACCGTCGCCGCGCTCGCGCTCCTCGCGTTCACAGTCGCCTCCTGGGCCAAGGCCCGCAATCCCCGCCCGCGCCGGCCGCCCGTGCCCAAGCTTCTGTTCACTCCGCCCAAGCCCCCAGCCCACACCGAGCTCGACGAGGAAACCCCCGAGCCGTTCGCGCTCGCGGAAGCCGGCCGCGACCCCAAGCAGGTCCGCGAGGCCGTACGGCTCGCCTTCCTCAAGGGCAAGCACGCCCGCAAGGTCGAGATCGGGGAGATCGGCACCCCGTCCGAGACGCAGTACGGATGGGAGGTCCCGCTCCTGCTCAAGTCCGGGAGCCTGGAGGACTTCCCCCCGATCCTCAGAGACCTGGCCACCCCGCTGCGGGTCGGCACGGGCCGCATCATGGCCGCACGGGTCTCCCCCGACGACGCGGCCGACATCAAGCTCCGCATCCTCACCCGGGACCCGTTCGAGCACCCGCTGCCGATCCCCGTGCGGCCTCCCGGCTCCTGCACGATCCGCAGCCCCTTCGACCTCGGCATATCTATCGAAGGTCAGACCACGCCGGTCGTACTCGCCGGGCAGCACGCGATCGTGGTCGCGGACACCGGCGGCGGCAAGACTGCGCTGATCCAGCGCATCGCCGACTTCGTGACCGCCTGCTCCGACGCGGTGATCGTCGACATCGACCCCGTCAAGCGGGGGTTGAAGGTCTTCCAGCCGCTGGCCGCGCTGACCGCCCGCGGGCCCGAGCAGGCCGACCTGGTCCTGGAGCAGCTGCTCGCGGAAGCCAAGCGGCGTATCGCCTCGATGCCGCCGACCCAG
The DNA here is from genome assembly GCF_040253615.1 of Streptomyces sp. Edi4. Classification (NCBI taxonomy): domain Bacteria; kingdom Bacillati; phylum Actinomycetota; class Actinomycetes; order Kitasatosporales; family Streptomycetaceae; genus Streptomyces; species Streptomyces sp. Edi4. The sequence goes on along the minus strand of NZ_JBEJGY010000006.1, from coordinate 21,519 downwards.
AACATGTGGGAGCCCACCCCCGAGGACCCCGCGATCATCGCGGTCCTGGACGAGTTCATCAAACTGTCCGACGACGGCAAGGAGATGGCGATCGAGCTGCTGCGCAACCTCGGACGCGAGGCCCTCATCTCGGTCGTCATCGTCACCCAGGACGCCACCAAGGACTCACTGAGCGACGCCATCGCGGACGTGCCCGGCCTGCGCATCATGCTGCCCTGCCGTGCCCACGACGTACCCCTGGTGGTCGGCCGCGCGGACGCGGTCTCCCAGGGCTGGTGGCCGCACCTGCTCGTGCCCTCCCCCGAGCCGGACCTCCCGGCCGACGCCGGGCGCTTCTACGTGATCGCCCCGCGCCACCGCGAGCCGATCCTGCGCTACGCCTCGCTGCTGCCACCCGACGAGGCCGCACGCCGGGTCGAGGAGCGCCTCAAGGCGCCGCGGCCACGCCTGACCCTCGGCGGGCACCGCCCGACGGCAGTGGTCGAAGTGCCGCCGCAGGTGCGGCGGTTGCTCGACGCGTTCGCCACGCACAGTGATCCCGAGGTGCTCACCATCACGGAGCTCGGCGACTACCTGGCGGCCGCCGCCCCGGACGTCTACGGCCGCTGGGAGGGGAAGCCGAACCGGAACACGATGATCGGGCGGACCATCAAGTCCGAGCTGAAGGCCGCCGGCGTCACCGTCTCCTCGGAGCGGCTGGGAGATCGGCCGGGCAAGCCGTTCGCCTACCGGCTGACGGACATCAAGGGCACCCTGTCGTGATGCGTCCGCGTCACGTCTCCGGCACGTCCCGGCCTGCCCCGGGTGCGTCCTGGCACGTCCACAGCCCATCACCAGGGCCTTCGGCGCGTCTGGTTGATGCGTCGACGCGTCCGCTCCAGACGCATCACATTCGCGTTCTGACCTGCGTGGACGCGTCGGACGCATCAAAAAGACACCCCCCTTTGGAGGGCCTGTGGCCACCGCCAATCCAACAATGCACGCCCGGACCGCCGCCGACGCCCTCGCGCGCCTGGTGCGCGACGTCCGTACCGGGCGCGCCCGATGGACCCACCCCGAGCATGTGCGCCAGAGCACGGACGAGCTCACACGCGCGGCCGAAGCCATCGCGACCGTGGTGGGGGAGATGACCGCCGCCCTGGCCCTGCTCGGACAGCCCGGCCCGCACGCCCAGCAGACCAACGCCGCCCTACACCAGGCCGCCCAGGGCGCCACCGTCGCGGCCGCGCAGCTGCGCCAGGCCCGCCGCACCATGCACTGACCGTCACCACCGTTGAGGGGAACTTCGTGTGCCCGTACGCCACTTACACCGCCGAGCGGGGGCCTGATGCTGCTCAAGGATGACCCGTGCGGCAACATCATCGGCCTCGCGGGAGAGTACTGCCGCAGTGGTCAGAAAGGCTCCAAGCCCGACGCCCCGAAGCTCGACAAGAGCGACCCACTCACCAATCTCGCGCTCTCGATCGCCAAGGGCGCCGACTGGACGGCGGGCCAGCTCGGGAAGCTGGTGAGCGGCGACAAGGGCGCGGTCGACTTCACCGGCGCCAACTTCGTGCGGCAGTACGCCATCGTGTTCGCGGCCGCCACCTTCCTCGTGCTCGTGCTGTGGCTCCTGGCCGTGGCCAAGCGAGCCATGCGCGGAGCCTCGCTCACCACCGCGATATCCGAAGGGGTCGGCTTCCTGTGGCTCGCGGTTCTCGCCACCGCCTTCACGCCGCTCGTGCTGTACGTCCTGGTCTCCGCTGTCGACGCCGTCACCGATGCACTGACGGCCGCGCTGGGCTCTTCTCCCGGCGGACTGTTCACCTCGATGGGCAATGACCTCAAGAACGGCAAAATCGGCGGCGGACCGCTGATGCTCGCCGCCGTCAGCTTCGCCACGATCGTGCTGTGCGGGCTGCTGTTCCTGTTCCTGTACATGAGGACGCTGGCCCTGTACGTCGGAGCCCTGCTCGGCGTCCTCGTGTACGCCGGTGTGGTCGACAGGAACCTGTGGGGTCATGTCCGCCGGTGGGCGGGATTCATGGTCATGCTCGTTCTGGTCAAGCCCGTGATCGTGATCGTGCTCGGCCTCGCGGCGGTCATGGAGGCCAACGGACACGTCGTCACCGGCCTCGGCGTCACCGTCGTCGCGATCGTGGTCGGGATCTACACCGTCTGGAAGATCCCGGGAATGGGCGACGCGGTGCGCACCGCCCGGTTGGCGGCCCGCACCGTCGGGGGCGCGGCCCGGACCGTCGCCGGCCCCCGCACTGCGACGGCGGGAGTTCAGTCCGGGATTCAGGCCCATGCCGGACGCGGCGACAGTGGGCGCACCAGCGCCGGCAGCCAGCGCCCCTCAAATCCACTCTCCGGCGGCATCTCGGCCCACTCCCAGCGCACCCCGAAGCCGAAGAGCAAGGACTGACCGGGGCGGGACATGGGTGAGCGCCAGCATTCCCGGCTTGCGGTCATGCTGGCGCTCACGAAGGGCCACCCAAAGCGGGGCGGGAGTTCTCCGGGGTCCGGTGGACTCCCGTCAGACGGCCCGGCGGCGGGTGCGCGTCGAGGAGAGCTCCGGCTCACCGTGGCCGTCGGCGAGCCAGTGGGCGTGTTCCCAGACCGGCTCGGTGCCGGCCGCGATGCGGTGCAGGAGCACGGTCAGGCTCCGTCCATCGGCGGCGGCCCGGGTGGTCTGCTCCCAGGCGAGCGTGGTGCCACTCTCCCGGTCCCAGGGCTCGCTCGCCATCGAGGAGTACTCATCGCGGGTCCAGGCGAACCAGTGCCGCCACAGCCGGGTGACGTAGTCCGCCTTCTCGGCGCTCTCGCGGTGCGGGCGCAGCCAGGCGTGAGTGTCCCGGTCGCTGTGGAGGTGCTGACCGGGCGGCGTGACGAGGATGGACGGGTAGCGGCAGGCCGGGCCACGGTCGGTCTCGTGGACGATCCGGCGCCCGTCCAGGAGCACATCGAGCCGATCCAGCAGAGCCTTCCGCTCGGCGCTGCCGTACGCACCGGCATCTGCCTCGTGAAGCAGCTCCTGGTCGTGGACGCGGACGGCGGCCACGGTCTGCGGCGGAGACTGGTCGTCGGGCCCGGCCCCCACCACCAGGAGCACGGCGCCGGTGTCCTCGACGAGTTCACGCGCGAACCGGCGCGCCTTCACATGGGCGGCGTACACGGCGACCGCGTAGGAACACGGCTCGCACCAGCGACCCCGGCCCAACGGATAATCCCTGCGGGCCCGGCAGCGCCGACACTCGTACTGCAACTCGCGCGCGCGGTCCAGGACAGCGCGCTGCGCGGGCGAGCACGCGCGCTTGGCGACCGCCCTGTCGTCCTCGTACAGCGGCGCGTAGCAGTTGCCGTGGTACAGAACCTGGCCCACCGGATCCGAACCCGGCCGCAGCCCCCGACCGTCGAGCTGGGTCTTCGTGGACAACCCCTCGGGCACACCGCCCCACCACGTGTAGCGGACGAGATCCGGGAGCGCGGGGACATACGACACTACGACCTCCTTGACGCTGCTGCACTTGCCCCGAAGATAGGGCCGCTGACACACTCACGCAACTATCAAAATGCGCTCTGAGCTGCACAGATGCGCACTATCTAGCTAGATAGTGCGCCCTAGGGTGGCGGGTTATCTAGCTAGACTTACACTCTGGTGCCATGTCGCTTCGCCCCTTCGTCGTCGCCGTCGAGCCCGAGCACATGGCCCGGCTCAACTTTGCAGTCTCGGCCGCCCGCACCGCCGAGCTCGACTGGCTGAAGCAGGCCCACGAGGACGAGGGCACCAAGTACATGCGGGGCCGGGCCCTGAGCGAGGCCCGCGCCCGGATCCGGGTGGAGCGGGCCAGGCTCCGCGCGAAGGGCAAGCTGGCCGGCACCCGCGACCTGGTCCTCGCGCGCGAGGTGCGGGCCGAGCTCCGGTCACGCTCGATGCTCGGCCCGTACGAGCCGCTTCCCGAGGACCAGGTCGCGACCCCCGGCCGCAGGGTCGGAACCGGCCCCCAGCACTACAGCCGGTTCAGCGGTGACCAGCCAACGACCCTCACCGAGCGCATGGCCGTACGACTGCCCGCTGAACTCGGCGAGCAGCTCGTACGCTCCTGCCACTGGGTCTCGGCCCCCGCCGTCGAGGCCCTGCTCGAATGGCAGCAACTCTGGGGCGACGGCCCCACCGTGATCATGCGCGAGGCCCAGCGCAGAGGCGGCGCCACCCTTCTCGACATGCTCTGCGCCGCCTTCGCCAAGCGCCCCACCGCCGACGCCATACTCAAAAAGTCCCAGCTCCAGAGGCAGATCATCACCACCGGCGACATCTTCCGCAGCGCCATCGACCGGCTCCCCGAGCCGCCTCCGGAGCCGGACACCGCAACCGACTGACATCACAGCACACAGGCCAGGGGCCATTTCACCTGCCTGTTTGCGGTCTATCAAGCTAGATAGTCCGCGATTAGGAAGCGGGTCGGCGACGTCTGGGCCGTGCTGGTTCACTCACCTGACATGCTGGCTCGCTGACGAGCCAGCCATTCGGCGAGCTGGCTCACTGACGAGCAGGAGGGCTGATGGCATCAGGGACTTTGGCACGGCGGGCCGTACGGCGGACGGCTGTGCTCAACAACAAGGGCGGGATCGGGAAGAGCACCACCGCGGTCCGCTTGGCCGAGGCGCTGGCCAAGCGGGGGAAGCGGGTGCTCCTGGTCGACATGGACCCCCAGGGCAACGCCACCCGCAGACTCGGCGTCCGCTACGAGGAGGGCGCGCCCAGCATCAGCGAGGCGATCCTCGCCAACAAGGTGGGCGCCGCGGCCGGCGTGATCCGCGACATTTCCTGGGACGCCGACTACGCCGACCGCATCAAGGTCTGCCCGGCCTGGCTCGAACTCGAAGAGCGAATGTACGAGGCCGGCGCGCCCGGCTCTCATCTCCGTCTCGCCAAAGCCCTCCAGGGCGCCGACGACGATTTCGACGAAACCGTCCTCGACTGCCCGCCGTCGCTGTTCCACCTGGCGAACCTCGCGCTCGCCGCCGCGCACCAGGCCCTCATCGTCACCGAGGCCGAGCAGGACTCCGTACGCGGAGCCAAGCGGGTCCGCCAGCACATCGCCGACAACAAGTTCCAGCTCCACAACGACGAACTGGAACTGATCGGCGTCATCGTCAGCCGGATGGAGAACACCACCCCGGTCGACATCGCCCAACTCGCCTCGATCCGCACCCTGTTCGGCGACCTCGTCTGGGACCCGATCATCCCCCGCATCAAGCTCGCCAAGGTCGCCGACAACAACGCCCTGCCCCTGGCCCAGGTCCGCGGCCGCCAAGCCGGCCAGCTCCGAGCCGTCTTCGAGCTGCTCGCCGACACCTATGAGAAGAGGAGCGTCACCGTATGAGCCCCAAGAAGTTCGACGTCGCCCAGGACGACGAACCCGGAACCGTTCCCGTGGTACGCAGCAGTACCAGGAAGACCGACCCCGTCCGCCGGCGCCGCCCGCACTTCGGCTCCTACATGGACGCCGACCTCCAACGCGAGTTCAAAATCGCCTGCATCGCCGACGGCATCGAGATGCAGGACGGCCTCGAACAAGCCGTGCGGCTCTGGCTCAGCAAACGTCCCACCACCTGACTCGCTGGCGAGCTCGCACGCCAGCTCGCCAGCACTTCGCCAAACCATCTCGCCCAGCATCCGACTTACCCCCCTCCCCCATCCCTGCTGCGGGAGCAGCACAACCGGCACCCAAGCCCCCCAGACGGGGCCCCAGCCCCTTCCGCCGCCACCCCACAGGCCGAGGGGCTCGCAAGGTCCACAGACCCCTCTAGAGGCCCGCAGAACTCGGCGCTAGACCGTGCGCGAGTGAGCCACCCAAAGCGGGGGGAGCAGGGGGGACCAGCAACACCGTTGCCGAGTGACCTAGGTCGGGCCAAACGATCAAGGAAATTATAATTGCATGATGCATCTAGTGCTGGGTTGTGATGGGTTTTCCGAAACTCTCCATACGCGCCTACATGGAAGGTTATCGGGAAACCCATCACAACCCAGCACTATTGCAGGTCAGAGCGTTTTGGCCCCCAGCACGCGACAGCCCCCACCGGGCTTCCGGTGGGGGCTGAGGTGTTGCTTGCGCAGGAGCTTCAGGAGTCGTCTGAGGAGTCGTCTCCGGCGACCATCAGACCCGTGTAAACCTTCCCCGCTGCTGACCGTTTTGAGGGGAAATTCCGTTCAGCCATCGACGTTGCGAACTGCACCTCGCTGCCAGGCTGCTCGCCGCTCGCGTGGCACCAGCTTGTCCATGCGGAGAAGAGCTCCCGTGCGAGTACAACGCCGTACTGCGAGGAGATCGTTCGTTCGTCGAGGAAGCGCCCTAGAACGTCGCTCTTCGCCTTGTACTCCTCGGTCTTGATCCTGACGATCTCCGGAGGGGCCAGGCCCTTCTCTGCGTAGTCCTGCCAGCCCGCGTACGCCCACTCCAGGACCGCCGGGGCAGCCTTCTTGAGCCGCTCTGGGAGGCCACCGTCGCGCTCGGCCTCGGGGATCACCACGTCGAAGGGCACGACCAGGATGCGTCGCCACACGGCTGGGTCGTCACCGGAGACGATCGGCAGGTGGTTGGTCAGCATGATCAGGGTGTGCGACGGGTCGAACGTGATGGGGTTCTTGTGCATCAGGTTCGCTTCGATCGGATCGCCACCGACCAGCCGCTTCATGGTCGCTTCCGCGAACCGCTTGCCCTTCTCCGTCTCGGAGCAGAACGTCAGCCGCGCACCTCGCAGGCGCATCTTGAACGCGCCGTGCCGCTCGTGCTTGGACTCCATGAGCATCGCGGGATCGACCTCGATGGCGTAGTCCCCGAACGCTGCCATGAGCGCGTCGCGCAAGGTGCCCTTACCGTTGGCGCCGGTACCGGTGAAGATCGGCATCACGTGCTCGCTCACCTTGCCGAGCATCGCGTAGCCGAACAGCCGCTGCACGAAGGCCCGAACCTCTTCGTCGGGCAGGATGCGGGCGAGGAACTGCTCCCACTCCTGGGCGCCGGCGGGCTCGCCCTCGTCCTCGTCGGGCAGGCTCGCCCCGGCCACCTTGGTGATCAGGTCTGCGCGGTCGCACTCCTCGATCGTCCCCTCCGCCAAGTCGACTGTGCCGCCCGGGGTGTTGAACTTGTAGGGGTCGGCGTCCAGCGACTTCGACGCCGTCGACATCGGGGCGAGCGCCGAAGCAATCTTCAGCAGCCCCTCCAGGCCGGACGCCGACTCGGAGCGCCGGATGTCCTTGTACAGGTCGTCGCGCTCGTCGCCGCTCATGTCCTCCAGGGCGAGCAGGGCGGTCTTGATGGTTCGCACCGCGTACGCCATGTCGACGCGCTGCTCGTCGAAGAGCCAGCGCGAGCCGTCCCACTCGTGCCAGCCGAGGCCGTGCACGAACCGCAAGGCGTCGCCGTGCTCCGCCAGGAACCGCTCGGCCATTCGCAGTTGCCCGCGGTGCTCGACCTTCTTGCGCACTGGCCGTGCACGCCGAGCCGACGGCCGGTCGGTCGTGGTCGACTGCTCGGTGCCAGCCCACATGTCGTCATCAGGCGCCGACGTCGGCGACGGGACCGGCCGGAGGGTGCGCACACGGCGCGGATTGACGTCGTCTTCCTCGCTCATGCCGACACCCCCGCCAGCGGAAGACGCAACGGGGCCGGACGGGATACGACGGTGCTGCATACGAGATCAGTCCTCGGGTGCCATGCCCCGGGACGTTGCAGCGTCGCCGGGGCCGTGATCATTGCCGAGGCGTGGTCTACGGGATGGATCTGCTTAGTGTCGCGCGCTGCCGGATCGGTCACGCGGCACCGCCGACCTGATGCGCGGCGGACCGGGCGTCCATCCGGCGGGGTCGGCCGAGACCGGCGGTCATGCCCGACCGCAGCGTCTTCTCGATCTCGTGCGCGTATTCGGCGCCGAGCCCGCACGTCTCTGCGGCCGCCGTCAGTTGTTCCTCGGCGACGGCCTGGTCCAGGAGCCCGGACGCGACCAGCTGCCCCGCCCGGTAGGCGCCCAGGTTCAGCCGCTGGTTCCGCCCGGAGTTAGCCGGCATGCCCGCGAGCTCCCGGCACTCCGACGCGAGGATGCCCAGCGCCCACCGCTGCTCGCGGGTCGCCCCGGCCGGGATGGCCCGCAGACGGGCATCGAGGTCGGCCCGACTCGGACGCGGCCCCGCTTTGGGTGGCTCGGGAGCTGTGGTGATCAGGGTCAGCAGCCAGTCGGGCAGCGAGGCCGGTTCGCTGGGGCCGGTGAGCAGCTCGTAGCGTCGGCCGTCGACGACGGAGCCGATTCCGACGATGTAGCCGCCGGCCGCGCGGGTGTCGATGCACCAGCCCAGGGTGCGCGCGGTGTTGCGGATGGAGCCCTGGCCGGGGGCGCGGTAGACAAGGTGAAGACCGCCGCTGGGGGTGCGCACGGTCATGGTCGGGCTGTGCGAGGCGCCCGGTGTGCGGCGGATGAACTCGCGGAACATGGTCGAGCCGTCGACGACCTCGTCCGGGAGCCCGGCAGGCGGAACGTCGCTGGCGTCGTGAGGGACATCAAGGTCAACGGCGATGAGCTGAGAGGGTCCACAAGCCACGCCGATGTTGAACGGCGCGCGGCTCCAGGTCCGCTCGATCAGCTCCGGATCGCGAGTCGCCCGAGACTCCCAGTCGCGCCACCGAGGCTCCTTGCCGCCCACGAGCAAGGGGTGGACGTACATGCCGAGGTCCGCGTAGCGGGACGCAGAGGTAAGGAGTTGGGCCCGAAGGGTCCGGAAATCGTCCATATTGTGAGTTGGCACATGTGGCGCCAGGCGGGAAACGTCTCGTACTCTCATGGGGAGCGCTCCTATCGCTCGAACTTCGCCGGGCTCCTATCCCGGCCTTGCAGTACCGCTTAGGCGCCCTGGCCGGGGCGCCTTTCGCGTTTAGGGGCCAATCCTGCCCCTTGATCGCGAAATAGGGCAGCTCGTAAATTCCGGTCTGCCGTTTTAGTGCCGAAATGGGAGGCCCAGAGAGGCCCGCAGCTCCAGGGCTGCGAGCCTCAAGGTGTTCAGGTGAGTGGGGCGCTGAACCGAAGGACCCACCCAGGGCACGGGCGGTGGACGGTGACCTCGACTGCGCGGCCGGCCGCGGTGTAGCCGACGTGGGTGATCTGCATGAGGTTGGTTCCGACCTCGACGCCGAATGCTTCGGACTCGACGGAGGTCGCCTCGTACTGCACTACCTCCTCGATGACCTCGGTTTGTTCGAACCCGGCCTCGGCCATGCGGCTGATGATCCCGCCCTTGCCCGGGTCCGGATTCTCAATTCCGGCAGCCTCGGCGACGTCGAGGGGCACGTAGGAGTTGGCAAGCTGCACGAGCTTGTCGCCGTTGTACATACGACGGGCCCTGACCAAGGTCTCCTCTGTAGCGGAGATGTCGAGGATGGAGGCCACGTGAGCCGGAGCTGCGGAGCGACTAACGGTCGTCTCTACGCGAGGCGTCCCGCCGAGGCGACGGATCTCGGTCTCGAACGCTCCGCGGCTCTCGCCAGCTTCGCGGCGTTCCTTCCGGTAGCGCTCAGTCGCGTCACGGACGATGGCGTCGTTGGTGCTCAAGATGGGTCCTTTCAGGATTCAGGTTGGTCGATGGGCCACTCATAGCTGAGCGACCAGAGAGTGGTTGGCAGGACGTGGACGCAAACTTCTACGGCTCGTCCCTCAGCAGTGAGACCAACGTGAGTGATCTCGTAGACCTGACGGGACGCCGGGATTTGGAGAACCTCCGCTTCGTCCTTCGTCGGAGGTCGTACGTTGATCTCTTCGCGGATCCGCACTTGCGCGTACCCAGCTTCGGCCAGACGGGATTTGCTACCGCCCTGACCCGTGTCCTGCTCTTCGAGCTGAGTGTCGAAGGCAATGTCGCCAGGGAAGTACGAGCTGGCGACCTGTACGACACTCTCGTTCGCACGCATGGTTCGAGCGCGGACTAGAACCTTCGCGGAGCGGTGGGTGCCCAAGATCTGGGAGATCCGGGAAGGGGGCTTGAGACGGCTGATCACCGTCTCGGAGTTCGGTGACATGCCGAGGCGAGCGATCTCGCTGGCGAAGGCCCCGCGTGCACCATCTTCCTCGCGTGCGGCCTTGATGTATCGGCCGGTTCCGTCGCGGTGGATCTTGCCAAGGATCGGAGAGACGAACGTTCCCTCCCCCCGCCGAGAAACGATGAGGCCCTCGTCTTCCAGCACCTTGTATACGTCTCGGGCCGTCTGGAAGGCGACGCCCTCAGACTCCTGGAGGTCGCGCACCTTGGGCAGGGGGGACCCGGGCGGATACACGCCCCGTCGGATCTTGTCTCGAAGCTCGGCAGCGAGTCGCTGCACCTTCGGGATCTTGCTTTCCTCCACGCCCTGCTCCCTTGTGTGTGGTTGCGCGTGCCCCAGTCTGTCAGAACTAGTTCTGTGCGGGTGGCTGGGTCCAACGTACCTTGCGAACAGGCCGTTTCGAAAGATCAGAACTAGTTCAATCTTCCGGGTCGCGGCGAGTCTGAACTAGTTCTATTGACACCGGCTCCGGAGGGTGCCTTAATCGTCACGTCGCACCGCAGAACTAGTTCAGCGGAAGCGGTGAACGGACCCGGTATGCCATCTGTATCCGGGTGATCGCCATGCCCAAAAGGCCAGTGCCTGGCCCGAAACGGCGCGGCTCCCCGGGTGACTGCCATGACAGCCGGGGAGCCGCTTGCCGGGGCCGTTCCATCGAGAGGAGCACGACCCCATGCTTGACGTTACAGCAGGTCACAGCGCCCCTGAAGGGGGTGCTGAGCTGGACCGGGAGCGGCTGACGCTCCTGTTCGTCATCTACAACGAGCGTCTGGTTCGTACGCTGCGCGGTCGTCTGGGTCGCCGGTGGGAGCTGGCCGAGGACATCGCCCAGGAGACCTGGGTGAAGGTCGCGCAGAAGTTGGCGTCCTGCCGGGCGAGCGACGACCGGGCCTTCCCCTGGATCTCGACGATCGCCCGGCGCGCCACGGTCGACTACTTCCGCCTGGCCCGCAACACCCGCGAGCTCCCGACCGACTTCGGATCGGAGGGCCCCGTCGGCTTGGCGCCGGCCTTCGGCTCGCCGGTCGAGGCGGACGGGCACGAGCGGATCGCGCTGGACCGGCTGACCGCGTTCATCCGGGGCGAGATGGAGGTCGCGGCATGAGCGGCGGCATCCCGACCCCGAGCGAGTTCCTGGCCGCGCACGGCGACCCGAAGGGGTGGGTCGGTGCGGAGTTCGACGAGTGGGAGACGGCTTGCGACAGGGTCCGTCTGACCCGCCGGCGCCTGAACGAGATCGCCGACTGGGTCGAGACCCACCCGAAGGCGACGAAGGCTGAGCTGATGGCGGCCATCAAGGGTGGTGCTCGATGACGGTCCAGGACGAGCAGCTGCACGAGGGCACGGTCCAGGCCGCGATCGAGGAGACGCCGGCGGCTGGCGCCACACCGGCGGAGGAGATCCGGGCGCGGGCCGAGGCCGACGCGATCAGGATCAAGGCCGAGGCGGACGCCGAGCGGCTGCGGCTGTCCAATGCCCGCGCGGCGATGAAGCTGGAGGCCGACCGGGCGCTGCACGCCAAGAAGCTCGCCGAGATGGAGACGGCCCGGCGCAAGGCCGAGCTTGAGGCGGAGAAGCTCGCGGCGGAGGAGGAGTCGTCGGCCGCGGCCGAGGCGGAGCGCGCGGAAGAGGCGCGGCGTACGGAGCGGATGTGGAAGTGGGGGGCCAGGAGTATTTACCTGGTCGGCCTCGCGATCGCGGCCCCGGTCCAGTTCGTCGCGTTCTGGGACCGGGAGCGGCCGTTCCTCATCGCGGCGCCGGCGCTGCTCGAAGGCTTCGCCCTGGTGCTCGCCTTCGGCGCGGCATGGGCGGTCGCTCACCGGCGGGACGTCCTGCCGTACCGGATCGGCATCATGCTCGGCGCGTTGATCGCGGCAGGCATCAACCTGTGGCACGGCCTGTTCGATCCCGCGATCGGACTCAATGCCGGACTCATCGGCGGGATCGCCTCGATCGGCGGCCCGGTCGTGCTGATGGCCTACGAGCACGGCGAGGCGCAGAAGCGGGACGGCATCCCCTCGCGACGTGAACGCAACGCGGCGGCCAAAGTGCTCAAGGAGACCGAGAAGGAAGCGGCGGCGAAGCAGGCGGAGAAGAAGGCCGCCGACGAGGCGCGCCGCAAGGAGAAGGAAGACGCGGCGCGCAAGGCGCTGGAGGAGCAGCAGCGCAAGGACAAGGACCGCCAGACCCGGCACACCTCGGTGTGGAACGTGGCCGAGTCGATGCGGTCGGCCCGGGGCGCGGAGTGCGTCACCGAGCAGATCTGGGCGGACGCCTGGTACCGCGTCACCGGCTCCAAGACGGTCGGTGTCACCCCGGAGGTCGAGGCCCGCTCCCGGGCCGCCCAGGCCCGCATGAAGGCCGCTGTCGAGGGACTCCTGGAGGACCCCGAATCCCTTGCGGGTAAAGGGCTCGGGGACATCGAGCGCCCCCTGGAGGAGGCCGACCTTGACATGGTCCGCACCCTGGCGATGGAGCTGGGGGACGCCGACCTCCTGTCGTCGAAGAACGTGCGCGAGCGCGTCGGCTGCCGCACCGAGTACGCGGTGCGTCTGCGGGACGCCGTGAAGGAAGAGCTGGCGAGCTGACGAGCCAGCGAGCCAGCAAGCGAACGAATCAGCAAGCCAGCTCGCCAGCGAGCTACCTCGATCCCGAGTCACCTCTGTCTGAAGGAGCACACCATGCCTCGCATCATCCGTGCCGTTGCCGTCTCCGCTGCTGCCGCTGCTGCGGTTCTCGGCACCGCCACCCTCGCCACCGCCACGACCCCCGAGGAAGCTGCCACCACCGTCCAGGCCGCCGTTGACCGAGCGGCCGGCGCCCCGGTCTCCCTGCCCGACGGGCGCACCCTCCACGTCCGGGGTCTGGACACCGCGAGCTACCAGGCTGACGCCGCCCACCGCACGGCGGTTGTCACCCTCGCCGACGGCACCAACCCCGGAATGGCCGGCATCGACGGGAGCCTCCAGAACCCCGGCGTCGGCACCGGGCTCCAGCAGCCGAACAACGTCGGCACCCAGCAGCAGCAGTTCACCACCCAGGCGGGCGCGGGCGGCATCAGCGTCACCGTCGCGGTCGGCGTCGGTCTCGTGATCTTCGCGATCGTCCTGGTGCGCAAGCGCACGGTGCACGGTTTCCACGCCGCCGTGCTGATCTCCCTCGGCGTGCTCCTGGCGCCGACTTTCGTAGGCCCCCTGGTCCAGCAGATCAGCGGGTCCGTGGGGAGCTCCCTCGGCAACATCTGGACCGGAATGGGCCGCTGAGCAGGGGCAATCCGACGAGCCAGCAAGTCAGCGAACCAAAGATCCAGCGAGTCAGCGCGTCAGCGAGTCAGCTAGCCGGGGGCGTTGTGCCCCCGGCCCCTCGAAGGGACAGCACGTGGCCATCGAGATCCACCCCGAGAACAGCACGGACACGGACGACGGCATTGTCGACGCGGAGATTGTCGACGCCGAGGAGGTCGGGCGTCTGGAGCGGCTGAGGAACCGGGCGGCCGCGCACGCCGCCTTGGTGTCGAGTCGAACGAAGGTGGCGTTCGCCGCGCAGCGCGAGCTGGTCGCGGCCCGGCTGCGGCTCTGGTTCTCCACCGCCGACGTCACCGATGAGCACCTTGCCCGCGACATCGAGGCCCGGCGCCGCCGCCTCCAGGAGCAGCGCGATGCCGAGCTCCGGGCCCGGGTGCAGGTCCTGCGCGAGCGGGTCCGGCACGCCGACCCGGACCAGACGACCGCGCTGGCGGTCGAACTGGCTGGCGCCGAGACCCAGCTCCACATCCGCTCGGCCGAGGCCGCCGACACCTTCGCCGTCACCGGCCGGGACCTGGGCCGGGCCCGCTGGGGCAAGAAGGCCGGGCGTCTGGGCATGGTCGTCGGCGGTGGCGCGGCCTACCTGAACGCGATGGCGGCTGAGCCGATGCTGGTGCTGGCGGCGCTGGGTGCGGCCCCGGTGGCGTGGTGGTACCTGAGCCGTCCGGACATTGGCGGTGAGGGCGCGGGCGGTCTGATCCCGGCTCAGTCGGCAGGCCAGGACGGGGTCAAGGTCAGCCTGATCAAGGAGGGCGACGGCGGGGCCGGCACCGGCGGTGAGGTCGTCGCGGGGTTCGTGCCCGACACCCTGGCGGCCGCGGGCCGGGTCAGTCTGGTCAAGCGGGACGTCGCCGATGTGCGCGGGGAGCAGGACCTGGTGACCGCGCTGGTGAAGGCGGGGATCATCACGGAGGCGCAGCGGGACGAGACCCACCTGGTGGGCGTGATCGAGCCGTCCGGTCCGGGATGGGCTGCGACGGTGGAGCTGCCGCGCGGTATGGAGGCGACGGCCGCGGTCGCCCGGGTCGGCAAGCTCGCGTCGGCGCTGCGTATCAAGGGGTCCCGCATCGAGCTGCGGACGGACACGTCGGAGGAGGGCCACGAGGGCCAGTTCCGCCTTTGGGTGGCTGACGAAGAGAACCCGTACGGCACCGGCAAGACCCCGTCGCCGCTGGTCTCCGTCGAGAGCTGGGATTTCTGGAACGACGGTGTCCCGCTGGGGGCGGATCCGCGGCACGATCGTCACTCCGTCGCTCTTCTGTGGAGCTCGCTTCTCCTCGGCGGGCTCCAGGGCTTCGGCAAGTCGTTCCTGGCGCGGTTGATCGCGGCTGCCGCAGCCCTGGACCCGTACGTCACGGTCCACGTAGCGACGGGCAAGGCGGGGCCGGACTGGGCCGCGACCAAGCTCATCGCCCGTTCCTACGTGGCGGGCAACACCCCCTCGAAGATCTACGCGTTCCTGGACCTGCTGAACAGCTTGATCGCGGACATGCAGGAGATCGGCGAGCGCCTGGAGCAGCTCTCCGAGGAGGACCCGGCGCGCTGCCCCGAGGGCAAGCTGACGCCGGAGCTGGCCAAGGAGTGGGGGATCGGCCCCACGCTGCTCCTGGTCGACGAGCTCCAGGAGCTCCTGGACGCGGCCGCCATGCTCAAGGTCAAGACCGACGACGACCCGGAGAGCAAGGAGCGCGGCCGCAACGGCAAGGACGTGCTGGTCGAGACGATGGCCAGGTTCGTCCGGGTCAGCCGATACACCGGCGGAATGGGCCTTTTCATCACCCAGCGCCCGGACTCCGACTCGGTACCGACCAAGCTGCGCGACGTGTGCGCGAAGCGGGCCTCGTTCCGGGTTAAGGGCGCCAACAGCTCGAAGATGGTCCTCGGCGAGGACGCCGTGAACGCCGGCGCTGCCCCGCACATGCTGCTCGACAGCCACAAGGGCGTGTTCGTCCTGGACTCCGGCGGGGTCGAGGGCCACGTCACCCTCAAGTCCGACGTCATCGAGCTGCCCGCGTTCCGGGAGATCTGCATCAAGGGCCGGGAGCTGCGCAAGGCGGCCGGCACGCTGTCCGGGTTCGCGGTGCGCCAGTCCGACGTGGACTCCGAGACCGACGCGAAGCTGCGGCTGCTGACGGACTGCATCACGGCCGTGACCGCCGAGGGCCTGGACCGGGCCCGCACCGAGCGGCTCCTGGAGCTGCTGAAGAAGGCGGTGCCCGGCCGCTACGACGACGTCACCGTCGAGGACCTGGGGGCCCGGCTGAGGGCGACGCCGGTCGGAGCCACCAAGAAGATCGGGCGGGTCGACGGACTGGCCAACGGCAACGGCTACACCCTCGACCGCCTCACCGAAGCACTCAATGCGCTCAAAACGGGTCAGACCCCCTAGGTCTGAGCCCCGGTCACCCCCGGGTGGGCGCCCGGAACAACCCGGTATGCCCCCTGGTCGCCGGAGAGGCCCAGGGGGTCGGGCGACCACCGTCGAGACCAGCACGACCCCCCGGCAGACCAGGACAAACCCGGCGCTGACCGGGGGATGACCACCCGCCCGACCACCCGTCAAACCCGCCCAAACCGAAGGGACCAGTTTCATGGACGACCGGCAGAACACCCTGCACTGGGTCGCGCTCGCGGAGAAGCAGTTCGCCGCACTTGCCGAGCCGACCGAGGACAACCGCAAGGCGATCGAGTGGGCCAGGGCGGCAGCCCGCCGGGCCGGGATCACCGACGCGGAGATCGCCGTCGCCATCATCAACCTGGCCGAAGGGCACTGAGATGACCCAGCACGAGCCCGCGTTCCTCGCCTCGATCATCCAGGACGTCCGAAGGACGGTCGAACCGCACTGCCTCGGCGGCACCGTCACCCCGGCCGCGCAGGCCGCAGCCCAGCGACTCATCGACGAGTACGGCGCGGAGGCGCTCGCCGACGCGGTCGCCGTCTACAAGGTCCAGCTCGAACTCAACAAGCTGCTCCGCTGACCCCGAAGGGAACCGCGATGGCCCGCGTATGGAACTGGATCCTCACCTTCAACGACGGCGAGACCGAGTACAAGCTCACCGGCCGCTCCTACGCCTCCGACACCTCGACCGAGGCCAGCGTCCTGGACGGCGTGCTGATCGACCTCGCTAACCAGAAGCTCAAGACGAAGAGCGGCACGGTCAACGTGACCGGCTTCAAGGCCACCCGCGCCTGACCCGCCGCTTTGCCGGGGCGCCCCTTTCCGCCTGGACAGCACCAGGGGCGCCCCTCCCCACCCCGCACCAACCCGAGATCACACACAGGGAGTTCGACATGGCACAGACGAAGGTCTGGGAGCAGAACCGCCGCGACGCGAAGCGCTTCGCTCGCGAGGTCGAGGCGGGCGTCACCTACTGGGTGATCGAGGAGGCCGTGCAGCCCTGGGGCAACGAGCCGATCGCCAACGACTACGTCTTCGAGAAGAAGGCGCTGCTCGGACTGATGTCCGGCTCGATGAGCCCCGAGCGGCTGGTCCTCACCTACGGGCCGGTCTACGACACCCAGCCGCGCGGCATCCGCACCATGCGCGGGCCCTCCAGCGAGGTCTTCGAGCCGTTCGACGGCGACACCAGCACCCGCTCGCTCGAAGACGACGCCTACCCCGAGCTGGTGCGTGCCGAGGCCCGCCGCAAGCAGCGCGGCCGCGCCGGCGCCCGCCGCTGACCTCCTGGCCGCTGCCCGATCCGCCCGTCCCGTACGGGCGGTGAGGGGACCTGGCCAGAGGGCCGAGCGTCCGGAAGGAGCAGAGATGACGACCGACCGAGAAGCGCTCCTGCGCAGGGCAGCCGAGCTTGCCTGCGAACTTGCGGAGTCCGGATTCGCGAAGGCCCCCGAGCCCCTGGCTCAGGCCGTCGCCGAGGCCCGCCGGGCCGGGATCACGATCGAGGAAATCTCCGCCTACGGCAGCCGACTGCGCAAGCAGGGCCGCTGAAAGCCGAGGGCGCCCCCTTCCGCCTGGACAGCACCGGGGACGCCCTCACCCACCCGCACAGCGATCGACTCACCACACGGAGGTAGTACGAGATGAGCACGAGGACCCTGGCCAGAGCAAGCAGGCCGTCCGCCGGCGACAACCCGGAGTTGTCGCTCGACCGGCACGCGGCCGCGATGGTCGGCGAGATCGAGCGCTACCTGGCGGCGCGGTCGAGGACCACCGCCCAGCCCACTGCGCATCACCTGGTCACCAAGACCACGGCCGCTCTGGTCGCCGAGGCGCTGGCCACGCTGCCCGTCGCCCCGGCCGCCTCGGCGCCCGAACTGCTCGCCCCGTCCCCGCTGCTGAGGCTGCTGCCGGACTGGGCACTGCCGGTCGTGCGCCGGCTGCACGCGGGCCGGCCCCGTCGGGTCAGCCCCGCCGAGCACCTGGAGCTGACCGCCCTGGTCCTGGAGACCTGGGGCTGGGCACATAACGGCAAGAGCCGCACGGTCGACGGGCGCCGCTGCATCCTCGGCGCGCAGGCGGTCCTGTTCCGCCTCGGCTACGGGGATGAGTCCACCGTCCACGCCGCCGCCGGCCACCTCCAGGACGTCCTCGGACAGCGCGGCATCACCCAGGCGTACTACTGGTGGAACGAGGGCCCCGGCCGCACCCGCGAGGAAGCCCTCGCCCTGGTCCGCACCGCGGCCTCGCAGGCCCGGGAGGCGCGCCGATGAATGCGACCCCGGCACAACGCTCTGACCAGGAAAAAGGAACATCCGTTGGACCCGTTGGACCGTCCTACGCGGGCGCGCGCGGGTGGACGGACCGCTCCCGCTCCCAGGTGATCACCGCCTACGAGGAGCTCGGCCCGGCCGGGTCGACCTGGACGGCCACCCTCACGCGCCGCGATCACCAGTACACGTCGAGGCCCCACCTCACCCGCGAAGCGGCTGTGACCGACGTGTTCGACCAGGAAGCGGCCTGGCTCTGGGGCGGAGCACCCACGCACTGACCGCTCGCCAGCACGTCAACGAGCTGACGAGCCAGAACGCCAGCGCGTCAGCTCGCTGACTAGCCAGCACATCAACTAGCCAGCGCACCACCCCGCCAAGGGAGACACCGTGAAGTACCACTTCGTCTCGTACGAGATCCGCTACAAGGGCAGCCGCGAGTACCAGTGGATCGCCGAGATCCACAACGACCAGGGCATGGTCATGGTCCGGTCCGAGCCGCAGCCGACCGAGGAGAAGGCGTTCGACCGGGTGAGCGAGAAGGCCGCCGTTGTCGGACTGAAGGTGAGCTGACCATGGCCGCCATCACGATCAGCCACGGCATCGACTTCTTCGGCGAGCTCGCCCACTCCACCGAGCGCCTCCACACCCTGGCCACCGCCCTCAGCAAGGTCCTCCCCACCCGCAAGGCCCACCGGGAGGACCTGGAGCAGGTCGTGCAGCTGCTGCGGCACGAGCTCACCGAGCCCATGGAGATCGAGCCCGAGCAGGCTGCGGCCGTCGCCGCCGCCCTGCGCCGTGCCGCCGACGACCGGTTCCTCAAGCCCATCCCGACCAAGGAGGCGGTGCTTCTGGCCGAGTGCGCCGAGCGCGCCGCCACCGACCGCGAGACCTGGATTTGGAGGCAGAACTGATGGGCTGGAACATCTCCCACGGCAGCAACGCGCAGGGCGAAGTCCGGCGCTCGTACACCACGGTGCACAACCTCGGCCAGCAACTCGCCCACGTGTTGTCGGCGGGTGACTGGCGCCAGATCGCGCACCTTTTCAACCGCCGCTCCGGCGACCCCTTCACCATCCCGCCGGCCGAGGCCGGACGGATCGCGACGGTCTTGGAGCGGGCGGCCGAACACCGGCTCATGCCGCCCGACTGGGCCGAGGACATCCAGCTCCTGGCCGAGGCCGCCGACCGGGCGGCCGAGGCCGAGGAACCGTGGCGCTGGCGCTGACCAACTACTTCTTCAACGGCACGCGAACTCTGGAGACACGCATGAGCAAGTACAAGGGCGCCGCCCGCTTCTGGGCCCAGGTCAACGTCCGCATCCCCACCCGCGAAGACCTGCTGACCTACTACAGCAACGACGCCAAGTCGACCCCGGAGGCGGCTCTCGCGGCCGCCACGAAGGACGCGCGGTCCGAGCACCCCCAGGGGCAGGTCGTGGGCCACCGAGTGTGGAGCGACTGACCAGCCCGCACCCACCGCTCCTTGGTGCAGACAACTGCCCATCCGCAGCGAGACCGGGGCCGCTACGGCGGCCCCGGTTATCACCGAGAGGACCAGAACATGAGCATCCGCGGAATGAGCCGAGCCGACCGCAACCGGTGGAGCTCCGTGCGCACCGTCGCCGATCTCGGCGAGCTGATGGCGCTCTGGCTGGAGGGGAAGATCGCCTCCCGCCCCGGCTACGCCGCCCATTACGGGCCCGACGAGGAGACCGCTCACCTGGTGCCCGTGCTGGCGGCCCTGTGCCGCGCCGGATACGTGACCACCCAGTCCCAGCCCGGCCTCGCCGGGACCGGCGCCGATGGCCGGTGGTGGGAGCAGCGCGCCGCCGTCGAGATGGTCGTCACCGACCCGTTCCTTCTGCGCCGTCTGGCCGGCGCTGTCTGCGGCGCCGGGATGCTGGTGCGGATCGCCGAGGCCGACCAGGCCGTGGTCGTCACCACGCGCGATCGTGAGCCGATGACCGCGTTCGGCGGTCGGGTCAGCCGCGCGCATCTCCTCGACCAGTGGGCTGAGCTGGAGCCCCGGTTCGCCGACCAGGTCGCCCGCGGCACGTACGTGTCGGTCGTGGCACCGGAGTACGGCCCCGCCGGCGAACGCCTGTGGCGCACTCTCGGCCGCCTGCGCGGTCTATCTAGGTAGATAGACCGCATCTACGCAGTTCTACGCGCACCCGGCGTCGTGCAGCAGACCGCGTGACTGGCCCCCGCTTTGGGTGGCTTGAGGAGCCCCGCCGAGCCGCAGCGCTCAGCGGGGCTCCTGGATTGGCGGGGCGCGCGTGAGGTGCGGCAGGCGGCGGAGCGCGCCCGGCGCCGCACGGGAGGCCGCCCGCGGCCGAGCGGGCGGTGACGGTGAACGCGCGCTCCGCAAAGGCCCGCACCCGGGGTGCCGGGCGCGGACGCGCCCGTCCGTTCTACCCCTGCCCTGAAAGCAAGGGGCGCGCCCGGAAATCCGATGATCCGCCAAGAGGCGGAACGGGGCCGGCGGCGGACAGCGCCGGTCCCTGCGTAGGACACTCGAATGACCAACCCGAGGAGGGGCAGTGACAGCACAACCCGATCACCGCGACGCCGTACCGCCGATGCGTACGCTCGCCGAACTGCGAACCGCCCTGAGCGTCTGGGGCCTGCCCGGCGACGCCGAGACGTTCGAGCGCGAGCTCGCGGCCGCGGACCTGGACGACCTCACCCGCGTCCGCGAGATTACCCAGGCGTACCGCCACCGGGTCCTGCTGCGGTGCGACCCCCAGGCGATGGCGGCCCTGATGCGCAGCACCGACGACGTCGCCTTCGAGCTGGGCCAGAAGATGGCCGAGAGGAACGCCCGGTGACCTACGCGTTCTACAGCGACGCGGCCGAGAAGATCCTTCAGGGCGATCTCACCGTGGGGGAGCGGACATCCGTCATGTCGGTGCGTGCCTCGCTGGAAGAGGACCCCACCCCCGACCACGCCCGGGGACTGCCGGACGCAGACCCCCGCTCGGAGTCCTACGCCATCGACCTGCTCCCCGAGCAGACCGGCGGCCGCGGCATCACGGTCGTCTACCGCCACGACCGAGACCTGGACGCGGTGCTGATCCTCTGGCTCATCGCAGGCCCTTGACGAGCACCCGAGTAAACGAGACCCCTGGCAGGTGAAGTGCCGGGGGTCTCGTCATGCCCGAGTGTAGAAAACGGCGCCGGGGGCCGGAACGCTGAGCCAGCCAGAACCGCCGCACACCACTGACGGTGATCACCGTTGGTGACCGTCTGGCGCCTCCCGCACCCCGGGCCCGCCGGCATACCCACCCCCAGTTCCGTCCCGCAGGACGGGCCGAAACGAACCTTGATCGACGTGGGACGGGGATCCGCTGCGACACGCGATACCCGAGGGTGATTGAGTGACGTGAAGAGCTGGCCCACCCGTAGGCCCCGGACCCTGCCGTGATGAAGGACCGCCACCGGTTCAAGATCAAAAACAGGGAAAGGACCAA
>NZ_JBEJGY010000005.1 GCF_040253615.1 Streptomyces sp. Edi4 | reverse complement strand
ACGTATTGCTAAGGGTTAATCCATTCCCTCCGATAGATGAAACCAGCACGTATGCCCCGGCAAGCCGGGGCATAGTGCCTAATTGCGCAAGCGCAATTCGAACTCCAGCGCAAGCGCTGGGAATGGAATTCCGTAAACGCAATTCCGGGTCAAACCACAATTCGCGCAAGCGCGAATTGGCAGGCGACCGCGCAAGCGCGATCACGCGGGCTGGCGACCGGGGAGGTGCATCACGCGCGGGACCTGAAGTAGGGCTTGGGGAACACCCGTAGCCACCACCCCCGCCAACCGTATCGGTGACGGATCGTCGGGTCGACATGACGGTGCCAGCCCCACCGCAGCCACGGGTTCCGGCTGCGCTCCACCCTGACCCCGCCCCCACTCCCGACGAGCTCGCCCGCTGACGTTCACCAGTATCCCGCCAGCATACAGGACGCCAACCCGCCACCGTGGGGCGGGAATCCGATGGGGCGTCATCCGCGAGGGCGAGCGCGCCGCCGTGGGCCACGCATCAAGGTACGCGCACTGTGTAGCGTTTGGGTCCTGGCCGCGCCACCCCTGCCCGGCCAATAAACTACCGGTTGAATTCAGCATTGCGCGGCCCGAAATAGCTCAGCCACGGAAAGGAAGCTCAGATATGGGACCGGTTGAATTCAACGTGCGGAGGTACCGGAGCGGTCCGGCCCCCCAGGGCCGGAGGGCGGAACCGCCCACCGGCACCGGCCACGCTTCCCGGCTTTTGATCGTCACGGTCGGCACCACCCGAGACTCAGAGCCGCTGCTGCCGTCCCCGACCCGCACCGGGGCGCGGCGCCGCACGCGAAGCCTGCTCAGCCACGAGGGTCGGCCCCCTCGGCCCGGTGGCTGGCAACGGCGACACGCCCGCCGTGACCAGCGGTTTGTGCCGTGCCCCGCACGGGGTGACGGGAGCGGCGCGCGGGGTGGTTGACCTCTAAAGACACATAAGAGCGTTCCGGGCCGAAACCGGCTCTGACCTGCGGTGATGCGAAACCCGTTTGGTTCTAGATATCCAGAACACAGGCGTCCTGAGTGTTCTGGATATCTAGAACAAAGACCCTCGAAACCTGACGGTCCGTCAGGTGACTCTGAGGCACCGTTTGTTCTGCTCCTCCAGAACAAGCCGGTTTACCTAGTGCTACCGTGCCACTCGAAACGTTGATCATCCCTGGAGGACTGTGCTGATGGAACAGCTGCCGATCGTCCGCCCCGGCGAGCGCGTGGTTGCGCGGTCGGACGGCAAGGGCGGCTTGATCCTGGGCGTGGAGAAGATCCAGGGCCGCGAGTTCGCCGCGAGCGCGGGGTGCAGCGGCTACGTGCTGGACGCCCGGCTGCTGATGGACGTACTCGGCAGCCTCAAGATGCCCGGCTCCTGGTTCCAGGTCTGGTGCAAGCAGGTGGCGCTGCAGAACGCGAACCGCGCCGACGACCAGCTCCGGCAAGCTGCCGCGGCTTCGTGAAGACCAACCAGCGCGACCTCCAGGCCCGGTGCAACCTGTCGGCCGCCTCCGTGAACGAGGCCAGCCAGTTCTTCACGCACATCGGCTGGCAGCGCACCGCCAAGCGCGGCATCCTCCAGCTGAACCCGTGGCTGACGGTGGCTGGCACCTCCGGTGAGCAGGAGAAGTGGCAGGCGCTCTGGAACGGCGCCAAGGGCCCGGCCTGCGTCATCCCGCACGCCGACTACCCCACCGAGTGGCGTCAGCTGCGGGAGGCGGAGAAGAAGGCCGCTGAGTCCGCCCGCCGCAAGGAGAAGGTCGTGACGCTGCGGCAGCGCCGTCCCGTACGCAAGGCGAGCGCATGACCTCGCCCGGCATATCCTCGTTACAGCGTCCCGACCTGATCGGAAGCGGCGAGGCTCCGTGCAGCAGCTCTTACGTCCCCAGCCCTCCCACGGAGGCCCCCGTCACGATCCCCCGTGACGTCCTGCGCCTCCTGGCCCTGGTCGACGTCTCCACCGCCGGCCGCCGCGTCCTGGACCAGCTGCTGTACCTCAGCGACCCGGAGACCGGCACCGCATCGATCAGCCAGAACGAGATGTGCGCCGAGCTAGGCGCGAGCAAGCCCACCGTGAACCGCGGCTTCAAGGAGCTCCGCGAGTGTGGACTCGCCTGGAGCCTCGAGGACGGCCTCTACCAACTCCACCCGCTGCTGACCGGCGGCGCGGTCTCCTCCCCCGTCATGAAGGTCCCGGAGATCAAGGCCGCCGAACCTGGACGCTTCACCGAACAGCGACGGGCCCGGTTCGCCGCCCAGATGGCCAACCTCGCCCCCACCGGCTGATCACCCCGCCGCAGCCCTCGCAGGCCGCCCAGCGGGCTCCTGGCCCCGCGAAGACCCCAAGGCGCCGCACTCTCCGTGCGGCGCCTTCTTCATGCCCGCCGCGATCAAGCCGGTAGCACCAGGTAAACCGGTTTGTTCTGGAGGAGCAGAACAAACGCGAGGCGCTCCGCCTCGCTGGCCGCCCGTGAGCCTCGGGGCGGGCGGTAGCACCAGGTAAACCGGATTGTTCTGGAGGAGCAGAACACCAGGGACCGCGCGGACCGAGGGCGATGTATGCAGCAGCTGCGCATGGATCTCCTGCCTAACATCACAGCTCCGCTATGTTCCGCAGCCGCCGCGACGGGTCCGAGGTGCTACCCCCGGGCCCCGGAGCAGCAGGCGCCGGCTGGAAGCAGCGCGGTCCGAGCAGCGGGCAGCAGCTGGCCGTGCTGCTCCGGCCGGGGCCGGCCTACTACCCGTGCAGCACCCGTGTGCCGCCTGGCCCAGGCAAATGCTGCGCTGCACCCACGACACCACCGTGCTGCACCCCGACGACCACCACCAGGACCACGAAAGCAGCACCCCGCCAACCACGGCCACCACCCCCGCTGCCCATCGAGCAGCAGCCCGCTGCCCACCACGGCGAGCAGCACGGCCAGGAGCAGCGGCATCCCGTCGCCGAAGGCCCTCGCCTCACACCTCACACCCTCACAGTGCGCCTCGCTCACCTGGGGAAACGGGCTGTGTGCCACATAGGAGCAGCCGGGATCGTCGGGCTACAGGATGGTGCCGGAGAGGGCGCGGCGGTCGCCGGACATCGCGTAGCGGCGAGCGGCGAGGCCGTTGTCGAGGGTCTCGCCGATCTGCTCGCACAGCGGGGTGAGGACGTCGGCCGCGTCGGTGTCGGACAGGTACGCCGGGGCGACTTCGAGCATCAGCTCCCCGAGCTGGTGGGTGGTGGCGGCGAGTTCGTCGACGACGCGGCGCAGCTCGGTGAGCGCGGGATCCGCCGGCGGACCGGCGGGCGGCAGGGGCGGCGCGGCGCGGACATCGCGGACGGCCTGGCGGACCACGGCGCGCACGGTCGGCTCATCGAGCGCCTGGAGGCCGCTGTGGGCGAGCGTGGCGAGGCGGCGGGTGATCAGCTCCGCGAGAACGTCCGTACGGCCGGAGACAGCGATCAGGGCGCGCTGGGACAGGCCGTAGTCGAGCGCGGCCGCGGCGGCCGGGTCGGTGTCTCGCGTGCGAGACGGATCGGGGCCGGCGGCGATGGCGTCGTGGATCGCGGCGAGGGAGCGGGCGACATCGAGCAGCCGGTACGCCTGGGCGCGGCTGATGCCGAACTCCGCGTCGCAGTACGACTCCCACGAGGTGAAGCCCAGGGGGAGCCAGACCTTGGCGGCGTGCGCGGCGCGGACCCGGGCGGCGAGCACCGCCACGGAGCGCCGGACGTCGTCCATCGCCTCGCGCAGCCCGGCTGTCATCTCCCGGGCGCGGGCCGCACTGAGCGGCGGCCGTGCCGGGTCGACGGCGTGCTCCTGGTCCTCGTTGTCCTCGCCCACGACTCCATCGTCCTGCGCGCCGGCGGACCGTGCCAGGGCGTGCGGAAGCACGGCCGCAAGCCCCCACCTCACAGGCTCACAGCCTCATAGGCAACGCGCTCACCTGGGGAAACGCCCTGTGAGGCTCATAGCCCTCACAGGGGGAGGGCGGAACGTGACACCGGTGCCGGGCGGCTCTGGCAGGCTGATCCGCGACGGCGGGCTGTCGCGTCTCGTCGCGGGAAGCAGGGGGTTCGGGGTGGCGGGGATCGAGCGGGAGCCGGTGGAAGTGCGGATACCCAAGGCCGCCTTGGACGCCTTCGCCGCGGCGCTGAGCGTGCGCACGGCGGCGATCCGGACCTGGCCCGACGGCATCGGGTGGATGTACGCCCTGGGCACGTGGGACGAGCCGCACGTCGAAGTGGCGCTCATGCCCGGCGGCGAGGAAGTCTGGCTGCGGATGTCCACCGACCGCTCCAAGCTCGTCGTGTGGACCATCCAGCAGTGGTGGGACTTCGCCGGCGAACTGCCCGGCGCGGCGCCGCCGCAGGTCTGACGCTCAGCCCTTCGTGATGATCCGGGTGAGGTCGAACGGGATCTCCTCCGCCAGCCGGAACAGCGGCTCCAGGACGCCCTGATACACCGGGTCGGTGTGGGGCGGGCAGTGCTCGGTCAGCAGACAGCCGGCGGCTTCGTCCTTGGTCCGGGGATGGGCCTCTTCCTCGTCTGCGGCGATCTCCACCACGAGATCGATCGCATCGTTCACGCCGTCGCGCACCTTGGCCCATCGCCGCGCGGTGTCCTCACGCTCGTTCGGGATGGCGCTGTGGTGCGTGCGCTCGGGCAGGAGGTCGGCCACCGGCACCGACAGCGCCGCGTGCAGGCGACCCAGGGTCGGCTCCTGGCACAGCTCTTCCACCGTCGTGGCCGTCAGGGGCGGCTTCGCCTCCGCGACGCGCTGCAGAACGGTGACGCCCAGGACGACCGCGGCCGCCGTGTACCGCCAGGCGGTCAGCGCCGTGTGCCGCTCGTACGCGGTCGCGCCGCTGGCGATCTCCTGGACGGCCTGCCCGTAGAACGGGAACGTGGTCTGCGTCTCGTGCAGTTCGGCCACATCACCGTGACTCTGGAGGCGGTCCCAGAGGCTGACCGCCGACTGCCACTCGTACCGCGCGGTCAAGAACGCCGCGTTCAGCGAGCGCAGCGCCTCGAGCTCGGTCGTCGTCAGCGGGCCGCGCTCATCGAACCGTGGAAACCGCATCGCTACTCCCCACCCCGGGTTCTGGATCAGTCCCCGGCACGCTATCCGTCTCTGCGGCGCCTGGTGACTACTCGCGGATACGCGTTGCCGTCCGGGTGGCTACCGGTGGATACGGCTGTGGCTACGATGCGAAACGCCCTGACCCCGGCAGCTGCAATGCCGGGGTCAGGGCGTTGTCACGGGTGGCTACCCGATCCAGATGATGTCCAGGACGGACAGGTGTCGGGTGAGCCGGTTGATCACATAGACGACGGACAACTGCCCGACCGACGCGGCGCGAACGTCCTCGCCGTCCGGGTCACCGGTGTTCCACTGCGGCCAGCCCCACGGGGAGCGCACCGCGAGGTCCAGGACGTCGCGGACCGACTCTTTCGCGTGCTCGGGGAGCTCGGTGAGCGTCTTGGCGGCCTGAGCCGACAGGCGAACCGCCCACGGCTCACCGGTCACCGGCGGGCACCGAGGACGTCGTCCAGGTCCACGAAGCCGGACTCGTCACGGCCGGAGTCCAGGTAGGCGTCGACGGCCGGGGCCGCGGCGACGCGCAACTGCCAGGCGCGTACGACGTCGTGGAGCGGGGTGAGGCTGTAGGTGTGGCGGGAGTCGTCCAGGGCCTTGGCCCAGTCCCGCTCGAAGGCCGGCACCCAGGTCTCCGCGCGGCGGTCGGTGCGTAGCTGGGCGAGCAGCTGGGCGGCGGCGGCCGGGGCCGGCGGGGCGGGGGCTTCCTCGGGCTGCGCGCTCATGGGCACCTCCTGGCGGGTCGTCACTTCACCGTACGCGCGGGACGGGACGGCGGGAGCGGCCATGACTGTTTTCCTTCCGGGGTCGGTGAGCGTCATGCCAGCTCCTCCTCCCAGTCGAGGAAGTCGGCGCCTTCCTCCTCCTGGCGCTGGTAGTCGTCGGCGGCCTGACGGTTCGCCGCGCGTTCGGCGTCGGTCTTCGGGTCCGGGAACGGGTAATTGATGCTGGCCATAAAGGGCTCCGAATTTAGTAGTCCAGATCGAGGTAGTCGATGTCTTTCATTTCGACTTCGTGGAGGTCGCTTGCGCGGCGTCCGCCGTCCTGAAAATACACTTCCCTGAATCCGTCGGCGATGATTTCACGCAACCTCTGGTCGTTGGCCCCTTCGTCGCGGGCGTCGAACAGGCGCTGCGCGTAGGCCGCGGGGAGGTGGACGGTCAGCCGGCGCATGCGCGGTTCGTCGGTCGATCCCCCGGCGGCCTTGTAGCCGAAGGACGCCCGGGTCTCCACGGTGATCCCGCCGCTGCTGGCCGCCTGCTTCCGCCGGCGGCGGCGCACCTGCGGCTGCCAGCGGGAGCGGACGGCACCGTCGATCTTCTTGGCGATGTCCTTGGGCGGGTTCTTGCGGGCGCCGCGCCGGTAGCGGTTGACGGAGTCGGCGGTGATGCCGAGCTCCTGGGCGACGGCCTTGGCGGTGCCGAGCTGCTTGAGCAGGTAGCCGATCTGGGCCTTGAGGGTCTTGGGCGGCTCGCGGGTGAACGCTTCCCGTTCGGCGCGCTCGATGGCGTTCTCGATCTCTCGCACCGGTTACTCGCCTTCGTCCAGCTCTGCGTTGCCGCCCTTGATGAGGCTGGCGGGGTTGTGGCCCTTCTCCATCACGTCGACCGCCCACAGCATCGACTGGACGCCCTCCAGCTTCGCCAGGCCCGGGGTGGGCCCGAGGCGGAACCCGCCCGGCTGCGGCTTGCCGGACGCCGCGTACGGCAGGAAGTCCAGCGGACTGGCACCCGGCGAGGGGTAGACGACGCAGTCGGACAGCACCGCGAGCGGGTACAGGCCCGTCAGCTTCACCATGTTGGCGAGCTTGCGGTGCATGTTGACCCGCGCCTTGCTGATGACGGCGGCGCGGATGTCGGGGCGCCAGGTGGGGCGTTGCATGCCCGGCCACGGGTCGCCGGGCTTGTGGTTCTTGCCCTGCGGGTTCTCGAACAGCTTGCCGATGCCGCCCTTGATGGTGCCCTTGATCGCGGCGAGTACGGCGGTCAGCGCCGGGTCGACGTCCTTGTGCCGGGCCATCGCCCCCAGGAACTCGGCGTCGGTGAGGTCCTTGGTGACGCCCATGTCGGCGAGGGTGTCGACGTAGGCGGTCTTGAGCCGGTCGTGCCACGGGTCGAGGTACGCGCCGGTCTCGCGCCGCAGGTACGCCTCGATCGGGGCGACGTTGTAGCCGAGCTCCTGGGCGTAGGCGACGGTGTGCGTCTGGTACCAGGCCGGGCCGGTCGGGCGCTCGCCGGACGGTGTGAACGGTGAGGGCAGGCGCGGGTCGATCTCCACGTGGGACAGGTCGACCAGCCAGGAGCCGGGGATCTTGGGGTTGAACTTCGGGGCGTGGAAGTGGTCGGGGGCGGACAGGCCGACGGTGAGCCGGGCGGCGGCCGCGAGGAACGCCGTGTTCAGGTCGAGGCCGACCGCGTAGGGCAGCGTGCACTCCTCATCGGTGAGGAGCTCCACCGGCCGCACCCAGTTGTACGCCTCTTCGTGCAGGAAGCCGCCGTCCCAGCCGGAGTGGAAGACGGCCGGGTGCTCGGGCTGGCCCTCCGGCGGGGCCGGGTCCATCGCCTCGGTGCCCAGCGAGCCGGGGTTGGGGCCGGAGACCCAGTTGCCGGTCTCCTCGTCGCGCACCGGCCGGGTCGGCGGGCGCAGCGCGGTCATCAGCTCCAGGCCGGAGACGGCGGTGCTGCCGCGCGGGGTGCTGACACGCTGGGCGTAGATGCCCAGGACGCGGGCGATGTCGGCCGGTGCCATGTCCGTGACGCCGGGCCAGGAGCGCTCATCAAGGGCGTCCCAGGGCAGAACCGCGAGCTGCACGCACTGACGCTGGGCACCGGTCGCCTTGCGGTAGATGCGGGCCCACGGCCCGAATCCCCTCTTCGTGAGCTGCCACTTCGCCTTGAGGACCTGCTTGATGACCGGGTGGTCCTCCTCCAGGCGCAGCCCGCGGCGGTCCTCCAGGCGCTCGGGGAGCCCGAGCTTCACGGCGGCCGCCGTGGTGAGGACGATCAGCGGGTCGGCGTCCTTGCCGTTGCGGTGCAGCTTCGGCGCACCGAGGCCGGCCTCGCGCAGCGTCCACTCCACCAGCTCCACGACCGTGGTCGCCGGGCAGTCGAGCACGATGCCGTCCACGCCGTACGCGGAGCCGTCGCCATCGAGGACGGCGAGCGGGCCGTGCGGGAAGCGCGGGTCGATCTCGGGCTTCGCGGCCTTCTTCGCGGCCGGGCGGCGCGACGACGTCGCCGGACGGGCAGCCGGGCGCTCCGGTGCGACCGGGGCGGCGGGGGCCTGGACCGGTGCGACGGTCTCCGGCTCGGGTGTCTCGGGCGCGGCCGGGCCGGTGAACGTCTCCGGTACCGGCACCGGCTGCGGTGCGGCGACCGGGGCGGGGACGGCGTGGGCGGGGTACTTCGCCGCCCAGCCGTTCAGCAGCCGCTGGTACGCCTCCAGGCGCGGCGACTTCGGCTCGCTCCTGCCGTTTTCGTAGTTCTTCACCGTCTGCACGGTGGACTTCAACGCGGTCGCGAGACGGGCCTGGGTGATGCCGGCGGCCTCACGCAGCCGGGCGCGCTCCGCCGGGGGCGGGAGCTGCGGCTCCTCCTCCAGCAACGCGTCGACGGACGCGAACAGTTCTTCCTCGGATGCCATGGGTGGATCTCCTTTCGTGCCCTCACCCTAGCACTGTTTACCCTAGCTTTTAGCCTGTTTTTTTAACCTGTTCGGATTCTTTCGAGGGGGCGGGGGGACATGCGAAAAGGCCGCCCGACGTGTCCTGTCTCTGTGATGTCCGGGCAGTCTCGGAGATCTCCGGGCATGTGAAGCGTCGTCTCGGTCATGTCCGGGCAAGTTGCGGGGTGTCTCGGTCTTCTCCGGGTACGACGGACCCGGGCCTTCTACGGTCGTAGCGGCTGGGCAGCGATGTCGTACCGGAGGCCGGGGTGGCGGGACATGAGGGTGTACCCGAGTCCGCGGAGGGATTCGAGGTCGAGTACGTCACGGGGGCGGGGGTCCGGCGGCGGGGCACGCTGAGCGAGCTGTGGCCGGTCCGGTTCGAGGATGTCGCGCCTGAGCGACGGTTTCCGTCTTTTCGCGGGCAGGACAACTGGTGCGGCTGGTACTGGTCGGCAACCTGCGGCGATCACGTGGGCTACGAATCGTGGCTGGAGCGGGACCGGCTGGTGCTCCTCGACTTCGATCCGCTGGTGACGGGCATGGCTTCGCAGCCGTTCCGGCTGTCGTGGACAGGGTCGGCAGGCAAGCGGATCCGGCACACGCCGGACTTCTTCGTACGCCGCGCGGACGGCACGGGTGTGGTGATCGATGTCCGCCCCGATGACCGGATCGAGCCGCGTGATGCGGTGAAGTTCGCTGCGACAGCGGCAGCCTGTTCGCTGGTGGGCTGGGGCTTCTGGCGGGTGGGGACCCCGGATGCGGTGCTGATGGCGAATGCGCGGTGGCTGGCCGGCTACCGGCATCCGCGGGTGCACCGCCCGGACGTCGCGGCCCGTCTGGTGGAGGTGTTCGCCGAGGAGACCGCGCTGCTGGCCGGGGTCCGCGGGGTCGGCGACCCGATCGTGGTGCTGCCCGTGCTCTATCACCTGCTCTGGCGCCGGGTTCTGGCCGCCGACCTCGAAACGGCACTGCTGGCCATGGGGACGACGGTCTGTCTGGCCGACGCGATGGCGGGAGGTGGAGATGCCGACGCATTCGCGACTGCTGCGGGTGGGTGACACGGTCCGGTTCGACGGGCGTCTGCACACGGTGGTTGCTTTGGAGGGGACTGCGGTCCGGCTTGTCGACGAGGCTGTGTCGGCGAGCGTGGTGTTGTTGCCGCACCTGCTGATGTCCGACGGGTTCGAGGTGGTCACGGCCGCCTCGCCCCGCATGACGGTTCCTGCCTCCGGGGTGCTGGAGGGCCTTCCGCCCAAGGCGGTTGAGCGGGCGGAGTGGTGGCAGCGGCACCTGGTGGAAGTGCTCACCGGCCGGCCTGCCCATGCCCCGGACGGGCCGGTGAAGACCGAGTACGACCCGCAGGTGAGGTCGCTGCGGCAGCGGGAACTGGCCAAGGCCGCCGAGCTCGCGGCGTCCGGGACGGCGGTGTCGCTCACGGTGCTGCAGGACATGCGGGCCCGCTTCGAGCGGGAAGGGATCCTCGGCCTGGTCGATCCGCGGCTGCGGACGGTCCCGGACGGCACGGGCCGGGCCGACCGGCGGGTCGTTGCGGCCCTGCGGCAGGTGGTGGACGGGCAGACCGGCAAGTCCACGGTGTCCGCTCAGGTGCTGCGGCGGCGGATGGAACGGCTCGTGGAGGCCGAGCACGGTCCTGGAGTGCCGCTGCCGTCACGAGCGACGTTTTACCGGCTGCTTGCTGCAGTCACGGCTGGCAGGCACACCCTGGGCTCGGCCCGCACCCGCCGTTCCCTGGCCAAACAGCCGGACGGCATGTTCGGGCAGCTCACCGCTGCCAGGCCGGGCGAGGTCATGGAGATCGACTCAACTCCGCTGGATGTTCTGGTCGTTCACGAGGACGGCACGGTGGACACCGTCGAGATGACCGGCCTCGTGGACATCGCGACCAGGACGCTGGCGGCAGCCGTCCTGCGGCCGTCGACGAAGGCGGTGGATGCCGCTCTTCTGCTGGCGAGGGCGATGACGCCGGAACCAATGCGGCCGGGCTGGGCGGAGGCACTGCGCATGTCACGGTCGGTGCTGCCGCACGCCTCGCTCATGGCAGTCGATGAGCGTCTGTCCAAGGCCGCGGCCATTCCGGTGATCACGCCGGAGACGATCGTCTGCGACCGCGGCAAGGCATACCTCTGCGACACGTTCCGGGCGGCCTGCAGGTCACTGGGCCTGAGTTTTCAGCCCTGTCACCCTGACACTCCTACGGACAAGCCGCACATCGAGTCGACACTGGGCTCAGTGGCCACGATGTTCACTCAGTACCTCCCCGGTCACAAGGGACGCAGCACAGAGCACCGGGGCACTGATCCGGCATCCCAGCCGCTGTGGTCGATCCACCAGCTCCAGGAGCTTCTGCAGGAGTGGATCGTCATCTGGCAGAACCGCCCGCACGACGGGCTGCGGGACCCGTTCATGCCCGAGCGGGCGATGAGCCCGAACGAGAAGTACGCCGCCCTGGTCGCCGCCGCCGGCTACGTCCCGGTCCCGCTCGGCCCGCAGGAATACATCGGTCTGCTGCCCCGGGAGTTCAGGGCGATCAACTCCTACGGCGTCCGCATCCGGCATCGCACCTACGACAGCCCCGAGCTGACGCCGTTTCGACGGCAGCCGTCGGGCACCGGACCGGGTGGCAGGCGGTGGGAAGTCCGCTACGACCCCTACGACATCTCCCGCGTCTGGGTACGCAATCACCGCGAAGGCGGCTGGATCACCGCGCTCTGGCGGCACCTTCGCACCACACCGACCCCGATGGGCGAGCTGGCCTGGGATCACACCCGCCGCGTCCTCGCCGAGCGCGGCACCGATCCGGTCACCGAGCAGGAGATCGCCCAGGCCGCGGTCGACCTGCTGGACCGGGCCGCCGACGGACCCCAGGAATCGCCGGCCAAGCCCTCCCCGCGCAGCCGCAAGGACCGCAAGGTCGCTGCCCGCACCCGCACCACCAGCGCTCCGTCCTGGCCCCGGCCCGCACCCGAACCGGAGACCGAGGAAGCCGAGACGGAGCCGGAGAACGACAGTCAGGAGACCCTCGCGGACGTCGTCCCACTGGGAATCTTCGACGCCCGCAAGGAGGCCGAGACATGGTGGTGAGCACGCCGGAGCCCGAGGGCCGTGACGTCGCGGACTTGGCGGGGCCCCGTCGTGATCCCACCACACAGCTCACCGGCTGGCGGCAGTTCGTCGAGGCCGATCCGACGGCCTTCGAGCTGCTGTCCGAACAGCGGTGGCGTTCGCTCGGCCCGGCGGATCAGGAGCTCTACGACGACGCCCGGGTCCTCTATCACTCCGAACTTCAAGTCGTACGCACCTCGGCCGTCCGGGAGATCGCCCACCAGGGACGGCTGCTGACCCTGCTCAACCAGCGCGAGTCCGGCGCCCGGCGCGGACTGATCGTCTCCGGGCGGCAGACGACGGGCAAGACCACCGCGCTCAAGCAGCTCGGGCGCCTGCACGAACTCCGGGTCCATCAGCGCTCCCCGGGGGATGACCGGATCCCTGTCGTCTATCTGACCGCCCCGCCCAAGGGCTCACCCCGCAAACTCGCCATCGAGTTCGCCCGCTTCCTCGGCCTGCCCTCCGTCTCGGCCCGGCACAACACGATCGACATCACCAACGTCGTCTGCCAAGTCATGATCGAGGCCCGCACGGACCTCGTGCTGGTCGACGAAATCCACCTGATGAATCACGGCACCGTCGCCGGCGAGGACCTCTCCGACCACCTGAAGTACTTCACCGAACACCTCCCGGCAACCTTCGTCTATGCGGGCATCGACGTCGAACAGTCCGGGGTCTTCACCGGAGTTCGCGGCCGGCAGATGGGCGGCCGCTGCGTCCTGGTCCGCACGGGACCATTCCCGCGCAACGCGGAGTGGCGGTCGCTCATCGCCACCATGGAAGACACCCTGCGGCTCCACCGGCACCAGCCGAAGACCCTGGTGAACCTGTCCGACTACCTCCACAAACGCACCGGCGGAATGATCGGAAGCCTCTCCCACCTGATCCGCGCCGCCGCGATCTCCGCCATCCTCGACGGAAGCGAGCGCATCACCCAGGACCTGCTGAAGAACACCCGGATCGATCACAACAGCGAGTCCGTGTCCCGTTCCGGAACCGCCTCCCGCCGGAAGGCCGGATGAGAGAGCCGACCGACTACTGGCTGACCAGGCCCCTTCCCCGCCCCCTCCCGCCGTTCCCGCACGAAAGCGAACGGTCCTATCTGGAACGGCTGGGCGCCACGAACGGAATCCGGGCCGAAAGGGTGCTGGCACAGAGCTCCTGGCTGGAGTCCCGGCAGGACTACATCGAGCGGCTCGCCATCGTCAGCGGCCAGTCCCGCGAAACCCTCCTGCACGCGATCCCCCAACTCGGCCAGGAACACTGGCCGTTCCTCGCCGATCGCCCGGACTTCTCCGTGAACATCCCTTGCCGACTCTGCGTCGCCCGCCGGACCGGGAGCTATTCCCACTCCTCAAGGGTCTCGGTCTGGAGCTCTCGTTTCCACGATCAGGTCTGCCTCCGGCACAAGATCTGGACCGGACGATCAGCCGAGAACTACATGCAACAGGTCGACGTCACCGACCTCCCTGACGTGATCCAGGCGCAACGGCGGCACTACCGGCTCCTGCGCAGACACGGACACGTCGTGCTCAGCGCCTGCTTCGAGCACTGCTCCGACCTCTGGGATGCCGTCGTGCGACGCGGATACCGGCCCAGCGACCGCCGCCGCCGTCTCGACACCCTGGGCACCAGCCACCCCGAAACCTGGGACCCTCGCCGCTACATCGCGGTCTATCCCGAGGTCGTCGCGGCCACCGCGCTCTACGCCTCCCCTCACTGGAGGAAGCTCGCACGCTCCGAGGACAGCGGATACCTCCGCTTCCGGGCCGAGTTCATCCGTCAGCTGCCACAGGAACGGATCCTTCGCAGGAGCAGCAAGCCGTGGTTCCTCAAGGAACTGGGAGACACCGCTCTACGCATCGAGGAGGCCATAGCGGCAGCGCTTGCCTGCGAGTCTTCAAAGAGCTCGGGAGATCCAGCCGGGGAGCTGGATCTCCCAAAGTGCAAGGTGGCCTCCACCTACCTCAAGTACGGTGACTCGGCATGATCGAATCCGAGATTGAGATCAGCGAGGATCTGGTCCGCGACCTGCTTCGGGAACAGCATCCAGACCTGGCCGAGCTGCCCATCCGCGAAGTGGCGGGCGGCTGGGGCAACCAAATGTGGCGCCTCGGTGACGAGTTGGCCGTCCGGATGCAGCGGATGGACACGAGCCCCGATCTGCAGCTCAAGGAGCGCCGGTGGCTGCCGACTCTCGCAGCGCGCCTGCCGCTGCCGATTCCTGTCCCCCTGCGGGACGGTGCACCATCCGAGCGCTTCCCCAAGATCTGGACCGTCATGACATGGGTCGACGGCACGCCTCTGGACCACGGCTCGATCACTCGCGGCGACCACGCGGCCGAGACGCTGTCGGACTTCCTCAGGGCGCTGCACGTGGAAGCGCCCACCGACGCACCTACCGCTTCGGACTTCGGCGCTCACCCCAAGGACTGCACGGACGGCTTCGAGCACTTCTTCCAGGACGTTGCCCCTGCCGACCTCGCCGACGAGATCCGTGAAGTCTGGGGTGAAGCGGTGGCGGCCCCGGGGTGGGAGGGCCCACCGGTGTGGGTGCACGGCGACCTGCATCCCGCGAACGTCGTCGTCGCGGACGGGACACTGGCGGGTGTCGTCGACTTCGGCGCGCTGGTCGCCGGCGACCCGGCGTGGGACCTCGCGGCCGCCTGGCTGCTACTCCCCGCGGGCGGCGCCGCACGGTTTTTCGACAGCTACGCACAGGCGGACGAGGCAGCGGTGCGACGGGCGCGCGGACTGGCCGCGATGAGGAGCCTGTTCCTGATGGCGATGGGCCAAGCCGGGGATCGCGGCCTGCCTGGCGGCAAGTCGAACTGGGGGCCCGCAGGCCGGTCCGCACTTGATCGTGTCCTGAAGGGCCTTTGACGTCGGCATGGATCGACTGGGCCTTCCCGGCAGCCATGCACTCGCTGACAGGAATCGATGCAGCCCGGCCATTGGGACCGCGGTCTGAGAATCTCGGCGACGGTCCGGGCTGTCTCGAAGTCGAGCAAGTTACGGATGCCGCCACAGTAGGACAGCTACCCGGAGCAAACTGAGACGATCCCAGATCCGGACGTCTCAGAGTTCTCCGGGCACCCCAGGTCAGAGGGCCCCAGATGCCCGGACCTAGCTGAGACAGGACACGACGAACGTCGGACGGCCTTCGATCTCACAACTCACAGGATCACGCCACAGCGGTTCCACCTGCGGAAACGTCGTGTGAGGCTCCTAGGTTCAGCCAATCGTCACAGGCTGCTGCTGATCAGTTCAGGAAGATCGACCAGGGCAGCGGGGAGATCATTGACGCCCTGCTGCGCGTACCAGCCGCGGCACCAGCGCAGGACGCCGGGGCGGCTGAGCCGCCACTCCGAGCAGCACTGGACCAGTACGTCGGCGGCGAAGTCGACGCCCAGCGCCTGGAGGACCGGGTCGATCGGCCCCCCTTCGAAGCCGCAGCTCCAGGGATCGCCCAGGTCCAAGGCGTCGGCGAGGATCGCGTTGGCGGCCCTGCCGGGGCCGGACCCGCTGTATCCCCAGTCGAACCCGCCCAGGCCCTCCGCGTCCTTCGGGGCGAGTTCGTACAGGACGAGGTCGTCGACCTGCCGCTCGGTGGGCCCCAGCTTCCTCTTCTCCACCAGGATCCGGCACTGCCAGTCGTCATCCCCGACCAGCCGCACACCGTGGTAGACGCGGTCCTGCTCCGTCATCGTGTTCTCCCCATTCTCTTGCTGATCCTGGCCACGCACCGGCTCTGCCGGACGTCAGGTGAGCGGCACCCAGCCGAGGTAGATGTGGCCGGCGGCGCCGTAGCGCAGGATGTCGTTGGGGCCGGTCGTGGAGGTCGGCTCGCACGCGGTGGAGATGCCCAGCAGCAGCCCGCCCAGCTCCCGGCACGCCTTGACGGTGTCCAGATTCGCCGACGACGACCATTGCCCTTCCAGGCCCGCGT
The DNA here is from genome assembly GCF_040253615.1 of Streptomyces sp. Edi4. Classification (NCBI taxonomy): domain Bacteria; kingdom Bacillati; phylum Actinomycetota; class Actinomycetes; order Kitasatosporales; family Streptomycetaceae; genus Streptomyces; species Streptomyces sp. Edi4. The sequence goes on along the minus strand of NZ_JBEJGY010000005.1, from coordinate 52,891 downwards.
CGATGTGGATGGTGGCTCCGGTCAGCCGGGCCTTGGGCGGTGCCTGGTCGGCCACCCACTTGTCGACGATCAGCTCGCGGCCCATCGGGCGGAAGCCGCGGGCTCGCCAGTGCCGCTCGGTGTTCACGCTCCAGCCGTCGCCGCCGTCCTGGTCCAGGTGGACCGCCTCCAGGTGCGGACAGACGATGAACACCGGCCGCGGGGGGCGGCCGTTGCCTTCGTCCATCGGCAGGGTGAAGAACCGGCTGGTCCACGACAGGTGCGCACCGACCATGAGCGAGCGGAGCTCGTACCAGCCCGAGGGGCGGCAGTCCTGGTGGTTGAGCGTCGCGCTCAGGAACGGACCGCAGTCGTCGACGACAAGCGCCGGCGTCTGCTCACCGAGCGGCGCCCCGCAGGTCTGGCAGTCCCGCTTGTGCAGGTTGAGCGCCACTTCCTGGCGGGCCTTGTCCGACAGCCGGGTCATAATCTCGTCCGCGACCAACAGCTCGGTCACTGCCACTGGGTACCTCCCCCTGCCACCAGGACCGCCCGTCGCGTCCCGCTGCCGCAGAGCATGGAACGGCCGGAACTCCGCCACACCGCAGATGCTCCGACCTGCCCGATTCGACACCGGCAATGGCTGAGAAGACTCTGTTGCGGCGTGAGTTGACTCCCCGGTGGCCGCATCCGGGGGACAATCCCGATCATGCCGAAGCCCGCTGTTGCTCCAGCGCCGGCGGCGTCCTTCCTGCTGACCATCCCGCAGGGGCACGCCGTCCGACGTCTCCTCTCCTACACGGCCGCCCTGCCGCTGTCCTCCTGCGACGCCCTGCTGCTCGCCGTGGTCATCGCCGTCAGGACCGCGAGGGGCGGCACAGGCCAGATCCGGGGCGCAGCGGTACGGGCACTGCGGCTGGACGATGCGGACGGGGCCGTCGCTGAGCTGCGCGCTCTGGGCTGGCAGGTTCCCGACGAGCTCCTGGACCAGGACGCCGACGCCCCGGCACTGCTGACGGTGCCGGCCCTGGCGGCCGGAACGGACGACCACCCGCTTCCCCTCGCGAAGGAGCCGCAGTCGCGGTTGTCGGGCTGGATCGTGCGCACCCTGTCCGCCCCGCTGGTCGCCCAGGGCCCGCCGGCCGCCCGGCTCGCCGCGTTGTTCCTGACGGGCCACGCCTCCGCCCACCTGAACGGCACGCTGCCCCACGATCTGCCGCACGCCTGCCGCGAGAAGACGTTCGACCTGGTGACGGACGGATTCCTCACCCGCCTCGAAGGCGACCGGTACCGACTCGACTCCTCCATGCAGCACCTCACTGGACGTCTCCCCCATCGGGCCGACCCGGACGACTCCCCGCCGCGCAAGGGCCCGTGGAAGGTCCCCCGGTACGCCCGGACCACCAAGGCGGAATGGGCGCAGTGGAAGCAGGCAGCCCGCCCGACGGTGCGCAAGAACGCCGAAGCGGTCGAACACTGCGCCGTGTGCCGCCTCCCCCGCCTCCAGGTGGCGGCAGCGTTCACAGAAACCCGGCACACCGGCCAGACGCCGCGGCACGTACGCGACGCGTACGACGCCTGGGCGAAGGGCCATCCCGGCCACGGCTTGCAAGCCGCGCAGGCCACCGCCGTGTTCCGGACCAGGCACGGCCACGGCCCCTCGTACGGCCAGCTCTGCTCCGGCCTGGGCTGGCCGCCGAAGCTGCGCGGCATCATCGTCCAGCAGCTCTTGGCCGACGGGTGGCTGGCAGAGATCCCGTCCGTGCCGTGGACACTGCGGCCCGGGGACACCGCTGCCGCCCACGGAGTCCTTCTGCAGCCCCGCGCCGCGACAGCCGACTGAACAGGACCCAGTTCAGCACCAAGGGAGCGATGGTTCGTTGTTTCCCGCGGGAAACAACGAGCCCCGGTGCCGTACGGAAGGCCCCTCACGCTGTCGTGCGCAGTGCAACGGCCTGTGGCACGGCGACACCCGCGCGTTCTTGCCGCGCCCTGCGCAGCGCGGCGGCCTCGGTCACCGCGGCCTGGCGGCGGCGCTCGATGCGGGCCTGGTCAATCGGGGCCGGCGCATCGTCCGGGACAGAGGGCGGCTCGGGGAAGGCACGGCGGGACAGCTCCCGCATCGCGGCGGTCTGCCGCTCCACCGCCTCCGCGATACCCGGATCCACCCGAGGCGGCGACGCGGCCTGGCGGTGCGCCTCGATCGCGCGACGGTACCCATCCGGCGGCGTCCGGCGCTCCACCGGCACGGCGGGCGTGGCCGGCTGCGGTGCCGAGTCGGCGGCCGCCGTGGCGGGGCCGGCCTTCACGGGTGCGGGCGCCAGGACGTGCAGGGCGCGGACGTTCGCGCCTCGCACCCGCTCGTTGGCCGCCGCGATCAACTTCGGCGCGCTCCAGCGCAGCTTCGTGCCGACGGCCGGGGCGTCGGGGACGACGTCCAGGCGGCCGATCTCCGCGTCGAACGCCACACCCTGGACGCGCCCGGCGAGCTCGGGCACGGCCGCGGCGAGGATGGCGTCGAATTGGGCGAGGACACTGCCGCCGGCGGCCGGGGCGACCATGCCGCGCTCGGTCAACATGCGGCTGATCGCGCTGCCCAAGCCGAGCGGCTCACGCCCGTCCCGTGACACGACGGTGGTGGTACGCCGCTTCGGCTTCCTGGTGGCGGAGCCGTTCTTCTTCGCCGCCTCCCGGGCCGCGACCAGCGCCTGGCGGGCGAGGTCGACTCCGCTCAGCTCGGTGGTCATGCGATCACCACCCCGGTGGCGTCGCCATCGAGGGCGCGGGCAGCGAGTCGGGGCAGCCGATCCGTCCACGCGGCAGCCGCGGCCTGCTCGGTGCGCGCCGCCCGCTGCTCGCGCAGCTGCTCCAGCCGTGCCGCGAGCAGGCACTCGGCCACGCGCTCCCGGGCGGTGTCGGCGGCCTTCGTCGCCGCCGCGACGGCGTCCGCGCCGGTCGGGTTGTGCTTGAACCAGGGGCGACCCTGCTCGGTCTTGTACGCCCGCCGGGCCTCCGCTTCCGCCTGCTCGGTCCGGCCCAGCATCGCCAGCGCGGTGTCCTGGAACTCCCCGACGGCCTGCTGCGCGGTCTGGAACGCGGTGAACGCGTACGCGTCCGCAGCCGCCTCCGGATCGGCCTCCAGGGTGGCTACGTCGGTGATCTCCAGGAACTCCTGCCACGCGGCGGCGATGCTCTCACCGATGGCCGTCCGGGCCCCGGCGACGGCGGCCGCGATGCTGCCCCGGTCGCTCAGATCGGCGGACCCGGCCGCCGCAAGGAGACCGGCCTCACCGGTCAGGGCCTCGGTCTGACGGCGGTGGTCGCACGCCTCGCACAGCCCGGCCGCCTGGCCACGCCCGCAGTCCTCGCACGCCAGCGCCCGGCGGACCGCTTCGGCGGCGGCCGCAACCTGGCGCTCGTGTTCCGCCTGCTCAGCGGCTGCCGCACGGGCCGCATCGCGTCGGGCCCGCTCCGCGCGGGCCTGCTCCTGGCGCCACGCGAGGTCCTCCGCCTCGATGGCGGCCCGCTCACGCAGCCGCTCCTCGAGGACGCGCCGGCGCTCGCCGTCGTCCAGGCCGGGCAGCTCCCGGTCGATGTCCGCGCCGATCCGGGCACGCCAGGCACGGCGCAGGTGGATGACGTTGCCGCAGTTCTCGCAGTCCTCGCCCGTGTCGAGCCGGACCCCGTCGTCGCACTTGCGGTGCGAGCAGGCCGACCGCTGGGGCAGACCCCGGCGGATCAGCCACGGGAACGGCTTGTCGACCAGGGCCTCGCCGCCGGTCTCCGCCAGGCGGTCGGTCAGCCGGTCGGCCAGCAGCCGCGGCGCACCCTCCGGCGCCACTCCCAGGCCCGCAAGCTGCGCCAGTTCGGTCTTCGCGGCGGCTTCCACCTGGTCCTGCTGCCAGCCGGACAGCTGCTCCCACAGCCAGGAGACCGGCCCCAGGGCTACCCGCAGACGAAGATCAGCCGGAAGGGCCACCCGCTTCTGCTGCTGCGCCTTTTCCCACCCCGCGGCCTTCGGCCGGCTACCGGCACCAGCCACGGCAGTGCGCTGCCCCACCCGCTCATCGACCGGGGACTCATTCGGCTTTTCCCCGCGCAGCGGGCCGCCCTCCGCCACCGTCGACCCGGTCCCGGCAGCGTCGGTCTCGCCGTCGACGGCCTGGTCCTCGCGCACGCACACGCGCTCCGGCAGACGGCCTTCACCCCCACGGCCTTCGCCGGAAAAACCACAATCAAGCTGCAGAGGAACGACGGGAGTAACCCCAGAAGCGTGGTCTGCGTGGAGCTCTGCACCATCGGGACGCTCCCGATCCTCCGCATCCCCGGGGCCCTCAACACCGCCGATCCCAGACGTACCAAGGGCACCAGCGGCACCGGCCGGAGCATGATCTCCGCACGCACCATCAGGACGCGCCGAAAACACCGACCCGGCCCCCGAAACAGCCTCCACAGAGGCCAGGCGGCGGCCATACGCGCGGGCGACCGGCAGCAGCATGACCCGGCCCCGGCCGCGCATCCGTGTCGACGTCTCCCGGTGCTGCCGCGCCACGACACCGGCCTCCGTCAGCCGCGCCAGCACCTTCCGAGCACCCGACGGCGAGCAGCCCAACAGCCGGGCCAGCGTCGCCGCCCCGCGCCCCTCGCGCTTCTTCACCGAGCCGCCGACCAACTGCAGCCAGCCCGACGCCCGCGTGTTCAGCACCATCAGCAGCAGCCCGAGCCGGTCGGTCGCCGCGCCCTTGCCTGTCCGGCCGGCGAGCAGCCCCGGCGGCGTCGGCTCCTTGTCCTTCGGCGTCCAGCCGTGCCCGAACAGCGCCTCGCACAGGTGCAGCAGCGTTGCCAGCTCCGCCTTCGTCAACGCCAGCGGGTGCCCCGCTCCCCCGCCGTGGTGAGCGTGCCACAGCGGCATGACCAGGCAGTCCAGCCCGGTCGGGTGCCCCTTCCCGTCCCTCACCACCTGCGTGTGCACCGCGTCCGAGCCGCGCAGCACCGGCAGCACCTTGTGGTGGACCGTGGACTCCTTCATGCCCATCCACCGGCCGAGCTCCGCGCCCCAGATCGAGGTCTGGAGGTCGTCCTCCTCCCCCTTCGGCGCCCGCGACTTCGCGTACAGCACCACCGCCGCCAGCTTCGGCGCGTCCTTCAACCCGGCGATCGACGGGTCCGCCAGCAGCGCCTGGACCGCGGCGAGCAGCCGCAGCCGCATCGTGCGACCGAGGCGCAGCGGGTCGTCCAGGCCGCCACTGTCGGGCTGCCCGGAGGCCGGCACCGACCGCAGCCGGTTCCGCTGCCCGGGAAGCACGGCCTCGTCGACGGAGTTGTCGACGTCGTCCCACAGAGGGTGGTCCAGCACGGCGGCCGCCGTACCCGCGCTCATCGGCCCACCGATCCGACCGGAGCGGTGGACACCGCGAGGACCGAGATCGTCTGTGTCGTCATCGGGCCGGTGTATACGCCAAAGCGGACACCGCCGCCCGGGGCAGTCAGGACCCTCGTCTCGTCATCCACCCGCCGACCCTGCACCGGTCCGCCTGTGGACAGAGGCCGGAAAGCCCCGGCACCCTCCGGCGCTCCCGCACCGTGAGAAACGATCTTGAATGCCGTCCCGCCGCACGGGACGACGTCCCGCCGCGACACCTGGTCGACGGAGTTGCTGACGAACTCCGAGCGAGAGTGCACGAGCGCGGCAGCCGACGCCGAACCCGCCCTCACGGACACCCCCCAGGTCAAGCGGCTTACCGGCGCACCGGCACCTTCGTGACCCTTTCGGGATGTGATGTATGTCACGTTCGCAATGGAGGGGACACCACAACCTGCGGCAATGAGGACACAGGGGGGTTCCCCCAGGTCGTGGTCAACAAGACAAGACGCGCTGAGCTCGTGCACTATGGCGATAACCAACTTCCATATGGATCAACACGGACCGGCCCCCTCGCGGGGACCGACCTCGTTGGTGCGTGTGGCGGGTACTGGTGAGCCCCCTCCGTGAGGAGCGGGCGGCCGGACGATGAACCAGAGGCGGGTCTCCTTCCTTTCGGTGAGTCGAACGGATGTTCCAGCGGCCTTGTCAGGGCCGGTGGAGCGTGCAGAAGCCCCCTGTCAAAGGGGCGACTGCGGTACTGCGTGGTCCTCGCGGACCAGGTGGTGCGGTGAAGCTCGGTCTTGTCGGACCGGGTGGAGCAGCTCGGCTGTCAGACCGAGTGGAACGACCCGCTTGTCAAAGGCGGGGTACTGCATTGAGAAGAAGGACCAGCTCGATGAGCTGAGCCCAGATCCGGGTACGAACCGGAGGCTGGGCGGCCGACCTGGACAGTGAGTCTGGGCGGCGGCGAGACGGGCCGCGCAAGGCCACAGCGGATTGCAGTCCGCTTTTTGGCGCGCGCGGCTGATGGCCAGCTAGGTCATCCCAACCCCCTGAACACGGAGGCTGGCGTCAGCGTGCCCGGAGGCGCACCCGATGGCGTGATCGCGATGGTGGAACGGCGTAGCTGCGCATGTAGTTCCGCAGACGCGGGTAACCTTCATTCCGCGATCACCTCCTTTCCAGGTGTCGCCCAACGAGGCGCTGCCCCGTTCGAGGCCCCGCGGACCAGGCCCGGTCCCGGGGTTCTCGTCGTTATGGATCACATCTGTGATCACCCTAACCCCCTGTGACGACACATTGCGGGGCCGAAAACGCAACGTGCCCCAGAAGTCGCGAATGCCAGGAGAATTGCGGTGTTTGACGGCAAAGTCGTGACCGAGGTGGGTCACCCAGTGGGTAAGTCGCTGAGGCTCCATCAGGCCAGTCCGCCCAAGTGCGCGTTGACGTCCCTCGCGGCCGTCGCCAGTTCGTGCAGCTCCACGACCACGACCCCGGCCTCCACCAGCTGCTCGTAGCCGACACAGTCGTCGACGAACAGCGACGGTTCCCGCCAGGCGATGACCACACGCGGAATCCCAGCAGCCAGGATGCGCTGAGCGCACGGGGTACGCGGCGAGTGCCGCTGGGAACAGGGCTCCAGCGTGCTGTAGATCGTCGCCCCGGCGAGTCGCGCGTCGTCCACCAACAGCTTCCCGAGCGCGGCCTCTTCCGCGTGCTCGTGCGGGTCGGCCTCCCGGGAGTAGCCGGCCGCGATCTCGACGCCGTCCGCGTCGATGATGAGCGCGCCGACCGAGTAGGCACCCGCAGCTGGCGGGCACATCTCCGCAAGTCGGATCGCCCGCCTCATCCACTGCATGTCCTGCCATCGGTCGGGCGCGTACATCAGGCGCGTCCCTTCGGGGCGTAGCGGACGAAGACGACGTCGTCGATCGCGCGGACCTCGAGGACCTGCATCCGCGCGGTCGACCCGCCCGGGTAGTCGGCGGCCCCGAGGAACCGGGCGGCCTCCGGCTGACCGACCAGCAGCGGCGCGATGGCCAGGTGCACTTCGTCGGCGAGGTCCTGCGCCATGAGCTGGGTGTGGATCGTGCCGCCGCCCTCCACCATCAGCTGCTTGACCCCGCGGCGCCCGAGCTCATCGAGGACCAGGCCCCAGTCGAGGTCCGGCCCGACGCTGACGACGTCGGCGAGGTCCCCGAGCGTCGCGCGCAGCTTCTCCACCGCGCTGTCGACGGTGACGACCAACTTGTCGCCACCGTGGTGCCAGAACTTCAGGTCGGCGGCGAGGTCACCGGTGCGGGTGACCGTGACCTTGAGCGGGAACTCCGACTTGCCGTCGGCGACGCGCTGAGCACGGCGTTCGTCGCTGTTGACCAACAGGCGCGGGTTGTCCCGCCGCATGGTGTTTGCGCCGATCAGGATGGCGTCGGACTCCGCGCGGACCTGGTCGACGCGGTCGAAGTCCGGGGCGTTGGACAGGCGCAGCCGCTCGGGGCTGGTGTCGTCCAGGTAGCCGTCGACCGACATGGCGGCCGACAGCACGACGTACGGGCGGGCAGTCATCTGCTCAGACATCCGTTTCTGTCTCGTGGGCGAGGGTGGAATCGAAGGCGGCACGGAACTCGGCCACCGGGGCCTCGCGCTGCCAGGGGATCAGGGCCGTGTCGAGCCGGGCGAGCTCGTTGGTGATCCGACCGGAGCCGGTGTCGGCCGCGACGGTCAGCGCGTGCATGCCGACCGTCGCGGCCCGCTCCGGATCGCGGGCGCCGGCCAGGGCCACGGCCTGCCGCGCCATGTAGACGCCGCGGTCGCGGTGGTAGCCGTCGGGCATCAGCCGGATCGCGTCGGCGAAGGCGTCGACGGCCTGGTCATGCTTGCCGAGGGCCTCCAGGCCCTGCGCGCGGTGGACCTCCACGTACGAGGCGTTCAGCCACACGCCCCAGGGGGTCGGGTCGGAGCCGATGCCGTCCAGGGCGTTGCGCACGGAGTCGATGGCGCGCTCGCTGTCGTCGGCGTCGCCGCGCAGCGCGTGCCCGTACGCCTCGTAGGTGCGGGCCACGGCAGCCAGCCGGCTGCGCGGCCGCGCTTTGCGCTGGGCGGCTTCGGCGAGGTCGACGACGTCGACCAGGTCGTGGGTGTCACCGGCCAGCTGTGCCTTGCGTGCCATGACGTAGGTGGTCAGGTCGTCGTCGCCGACCGTGAACGACCACTGGAGCGCCTTGTCGAGCCACGACGACGCCGCCTCCGGGTTCCCCAAGTCCTGGTGGAGCCAGGACAGGAACTCGGCATACATCGTCTGCAACTCCATCAGGTCGCGACGGTCGCTCCCCTTCGCATCGAGGCGCAGCTGCTTGATGACCTCGATGTAGTCGCGCGTGGTTCGCAGCGAGTGACGCGGACCGAGCAGGTTGTCGCCGTCGATCAGATGCCGGCGGGCCCGGCGCAGATGCTCTACGGGTGTCGATCCGTACGCCGCAGCCGCCCGCGCTGTGCGCGCAAGATCGGGCACACGGCTCTCCGCCATCGCTGGCGACCCCGCGCCGACCGCAGCGGCAGCCCCTACTCCCATTCCCGTGCGCAGCAAAGCGCGCCGATCCATAGCCACCCAGACCACCGACCCATCAGCGAGACGACACGGGACCGAGATCCCCTCATCGTCCGACGCTGCCTGGTCAGTGACGGCCAGGGCTAGATCGACTGCCGACTTGGCCACATGAACCGGTGAATTGGCCACATGGCCACGCTCGTCTCCGATGCGATCCCACAGGCGGAAGAGCATGCCGCCAGCGCCCAGGACGTCGTCCAACACCCTCGCCTGAGCACGATCGGGCATGCGCTCCGCCCGTTCGAATCGCCCCAGGTGGGAGTGGTCGATGTGCGCCCGCTTCTGGAGCGCTCGGAGACTCAGACCCCGCGCGTTCCGCAGCTCGCGCAGCTGGTATCCCCACTCGTGCAGGGGGGACGCCCAAGGCGTGAGTTGCCTGGGTTGCTGAGCCATCGTGCCCCCAATCATGTGGCGGATGTGGCCAGTTGAGTCGGCCACATGGCAGATCTAGAGATCGCGGATCTTCGCAGCTAGAACCGAAGAAAGGTATCGGGGCTAGTCGGAAGGGAGGTCGTCGTGGTGGTTGCTCGGACTCCGCCGGAGCGTGGCCACGAGGTCTTCTACGTGGCCGTTGAAGGCGATGTGCGGTTCGTCGTTGGTAGGAGGTTCGAAGCGGCGCGCGTGCCGGAGCAGGTCCTCTTCGCTGAATTCGATGCTGTTCGGATCGACAAGGGACTGCTCATTGCGCTTCTGGATCCGTTCCCAGCGCACCTGGTGGGGTGCAGGCAGGTAGACCAGCACCGGCTTGCCGCCGGCTTCCATCACGGTTGCCGCCCACTGGCCACGTTCCTCTGGGGTCCAGAAGCCGTGGTCGACGACGACGTCGTGTCCCTTGGCGAGGAGGCGCTGGAGTTCGAGGGCGATGTCCTTGAGGACCGGTGCTTCCCGAACAAGGAACTCGCCGCGAGGGAAGTCGCGGCCGTAGTGACCGTAGCGCCGGAACATCTCCTCATCCGGGCAGAGTCGCCGGAACCCGGCATCTACCAGGGCTCGCGCCAAGGTCGTCTTGCCCGACCCTTGAAGGCCGGACATGAGGACGGCGCGAGGCGCTGGCCCCGGACGGCCGGACAGCGCCTGGCTGATGCGGTTGATCTCGAACCGTCCTTCCAAGGTCAGCGTGTCGAGGCGCTCCGCGTCCAGGAGCACACCGAGTCGGCTCTCAAGGCAGTGGACAAGGGTGTCATCCAAGATGAACGCTCCGGTGCCGGTCACCGCAGAACCTCGGATGTTGTGCGTCGGGTACGTCCGGGCGCTCCCAAGTCGACTCCGTATTCCAGCAGTTCACCGTCGGCATCGAGGAAGAGCGCGGTGAGGACAAGGATCGCGGCGACCATGTCGGGTTGCAGCTCCAGGAGCTTCAAGTCCTCAGCGGTCGCGATGCGGGCCCCCTCATCGTCGACGCGCCGTACGACTTGCCGTCCCGTGGCACGCGAGATCAGGTCCAGGGAGAGGCCGCCCTTGAGGCGCTCGCTGCGCGCCAGGTCGGGGACCGCCTGTCCGAACTCCGCCGGAATCCAGGACGTGGAATGGGAGACGATCCCATGAGCGTCTCGGTATACGCGGCTTCGTCGAATGACGTCCTCACCAGGGGAAATGCCGAATACACCTGCGATGTCAGCAGGGGCGGGCACTATGCCGGCAGTGTGTCCGGAGGATTTTTCCCCGGTGCCCCAGGACGACTGGGTCATGCTGCTGCGATCGTGTCGCTCCGCCCCCGAGGACATGGGGACACGTACGCCGATCACCTCGGTGCCGATTCCGTGGATGCCCCTGACCAGCTGCTCCTCTCGGAGCTTGCGCAAGGCCTTCTCCACAGTGGCGGTACTGACGGACCACTCTTCGGAGAGTGCCTTGATGCTTGGCAGCAGAGTTCCTGGCGACAGAGCGCCGGACTCGATCAGGTCTCTGTAGTGCCCCGCGATGCGTGCGTAGGGCGGCCTGTTGTCGGCCCGGTCCATTCCATCGCCTCCTTCTGTCTATCGAATCCTAGGGTCCGTACTGTACCGCTTGACACCCTAGGGAACCATAGGGAACCATAGGTGTCCAACGAGGGGTGACGGACCGCCAGGTCCCAGGCCCTCGCGCACCACGCAGCAGATCGCCACCTCGGTGGCCGGAGTCCAAAGCCCTAGCCATCTCGGTGGCCGGAGCCCGAGGCACCTCTAACTCCTCCGCCCATGGTCTGCAGCGAGTACCACCCCGCAGCGCAGATGCGTTGTCCGTCCTTCAGGACGCCGGTTCGCCGTGCGGCCTGGAGAGGCGGAGAGAGCACCCGCGACGCATCCCTGACCCTCCGTACGAAGGAGCGCTCATGTCTACGTCCACGCGAACCCGCGACCTCACCGCCCAGAAGCGTCCGCGCCGGGCCCGGTCCCGCGCCATCAGCACCCTCCCCCCGCTGGTCGTCTCCAGCCTCAAGCCGCACGAGGTCGACCTCGCCTACTCCGCGCTGGTCTGCCCCACCTGCCGTACCTGGGTGCCGATCAATGAGCCGCACAGCTCGCGGCCCAAGCTGGTCCCCCACCACACGGAGAAGGCCGGCACCGACGACCCGATCCGCTGCCCCGGCAGCCACCGCCTGGTCACCGTCAACCTCACCCCCGACCAGTGGTTCCAGCGGCTGGAAGAGGGCCTGACCCAGACCAACGGACGCCGCTCCACCCGCGTGATCCGCAAGCCGAAGGCCGGTTCGGCCCCCGCCGTCATGCAGATCGTCGGCGGCACCGTCGACGACAAGACGGCCCGCAAGCTGGACGAAGCCCACGTCCGCGGCTGCTCCACCTGCTCCATCAGGGACGACAAGGGCAACCTCCTGCGCGCCGCCGACCTCACCTCCCGGTGCACCGACGGCCGCCGCCTCGCCCAGCTCGCCGCGCACACCAAGCGCCTCGCCCCCTCCCGCCGCAAGGCGCAGATGGACCGCGAGGACTTCAACGACCGCCGCGCGTGGGGCCTGCGCCTGCTGCACGAGCAGCAGTGGCAGAACGTCTCCGAGCCGGTCGCCGACGCCGACCTCCGGCGCGTCCGCGACACCCTGGCCGCGCTGATCCAGACGCTCAACCCGCGCAAGGCCGACGCCCCGCAGCTCACCGACTGGGAGCGCGCCGACCTCATGAGCGCGATCACGCTCCTCGCGACGCAGGAAGAGCAGCTCACCCGGTAGGACACCGCGACGAACGCCCACGGCCCCGGCCATCCCGCCCCGCGCGGGAAGGCCGGGGCCGTGGCTGCTCGTACGGCAGCCAGAACGACGACAGCCCCAGGGATTAGGGCCCCGGGGCTGTCCAGGACCTGTCTGGAGGACCTGATGCAGCACAGCATGACACGCGGCGCGGCGCGGCCGACCGCCGGGATCATCGACGACATCGAGCGCGAGGACGACTCCAAGGGCTACGAGCCCGAGGACTTCGTCCGGCCCGACGTCGTCCTGTGGGTCGTCCCCAACGCCGCTGCGGTACCGGCCGGTTGGGGGGTGGCGGCGTGATCACCAGCCTCACCGACGCCGAACGCGACGAGCTGTCGCGCAAGAACCAGGAGCAGAACAAGCGCTCGGAGAACAACCGGCGCTGACCGCTCGCACGACCAAGCAGCGCTGAACCCGGCCCTGCCCGTCGTCCCCGCGCCTTCCCGGGCGGGGCCGGCGGAGAGCGCCGGGAACTCCCGCCCGCTCCGGCCGTCCGGCCGCCACACACGCAACAGCCCCGGGGTGGCCGCCCCGGGGCTGCTTCTTCGCTTCGGACCTTCTGGGAGGCCCTGATGAATCGCGGATCCATCGTACGCACGGCGAACTACAACTCGGTCTCCACGGCGGCCGGGCCCGCGAAGCCCCGCCCGGCCTGTGAGGACCAGGACCCCGACCTGTTCTTCCCGGTCGGTGACGGTGCACGCGCCCTCTTCCAGGCCGCGACGGCCAAGGCCATCTGCCGTGGCTGCCCGCTCCAGATCTCCTGCCTCGAGGGCGCCTTCGAGCGCGGCGAGGAGTTCGGCGTGTGGGGCGGCACGGACGAACGTGACCGCCGCGCCATGCGGCGCCTGGTCGTCCGCAGCGCGGCCTGACCGCGCCCGCCCGGCGGGAGCGCCCGCAAGTTCGCCGCCCGCCTCACAGCACCGCCGTACTTCGGGCGCCCGCACCGCGGGCCGACCCGTTGCATCACCTTCCACTCCTGGCGACAGTCCAGGAGCCAGAGCTCCAAGGGAGTCCCCATGCCGTTCCTCCAGCGCCTCATCAGCCCGTTGCGGCGCATAGACGCTGACCCCGACAAGCTGGTCGAGGAGGCGTACTGGCTGCTCAAGGAAGCCGAGAAGAACCACGGTGTCTGGCCCGCGATGACCGCCTACACCGGCATGGCCACGGTGAAGGTGCAGATCGCCCAGTACCTCAAGGAGCACCGCGACGCGTGATCCGGTGCCCGCCCGATACGCCGCGGCCCCGGCCGGAGACAACCTCCGCGCCGGGGCCGGCGGTTCTCCCGCTCCGCCACGACCGACCAGGCCGTGGCGGAGTCGGAGAGCCGGAACGGCTCGGCAAAGCAGAAAGGCCCCGGATCAGGGGGCCTCTCCTTTGTTCTCGCGATCCGCTGACAAGGAGCGATTCGCATGGCCAACGCTACCAGCGGGGGTGCCCGGTGAGTACGACCACAGCCCCGGCCCCCGACAAGACGACACCGGACGACACGTACGCGGCGCACAGCCCGCTCGCGGCGCTGCTGGCCACGGTCATCGCCGTCGCCGCCACCGTCCTCGCCCTGTTCGACCTGTTCGCGAACGGCCTGTGGCCCACCTGCCTGCACCTGGCCGTCGGCCTCGCCGTGTTCGGCGCGGTCCGGCTGTGCGTGGGCCTGGCCCTGACCCCGTTCTTCCCGACCGACGACCCGGAGAGCAGCACATGACCGCCGTCGACTTCCGCAAGCCCGACGTGATCCGCCCGGACGGCGACGACGACCAGCACTCCTGGAACGTCCCCGGCCCGGCCGACCACACCGACCACGACCACTACGAGGACCAGGAGCCGGAGCAGGACACCGCCCCGGAGGCCGGCCCCGAGCCGGACGGCGACCCGCGCACCATGCGGCTGCTCGCCATCGTCGCCGGTGTCGGCGGCCTGGTGCTCGCCGGGATCGGCTTCACCGGCTCGTACAACACCCTGCGCCACCTCGCGGAGAGCAAGGGCTTCGGCGCCTTCTCGTACGCGTTCCCGATCGGGATCGACGCGGGCATCCTCGTGTTGCTCGCCCTCGATCTCTACATGATGCGCAAGCGGATGCCCTGGCCGATCCTGCGCTGGACCGCGCACGGCCTGACCGTCGCCACCGTGGCGTTCAACGCGGCCGCGCCGCCGGGGCCGGTGTCGGCCGACCCGCTCGCCGCGTCCATGCACGGCGTCATCCCGGTGCTGTTCATCATCGCCGTGGAGGCCGCCCGCCACTACATCGGCCGGATGGCCGACCTGCTGGCCGGCGAAACCCCGCTCGGGTCGGTCCCGCTGACCCGGTGGATCCTCGCCCCGCTGTCCACGCCGCGCCTCGCTCGCCGGATGCGGCTCTACAACCTCCCGTACAAGGAGGTCGCCGCCCAGCACCAGCAGTTGCGGATCTACCGCGAGGGGCTGCGCCAGAAGTACGACAGCGACGGGCGCTCCTGGCGCAAGGCGGCGACGCCGAACGAGATGCTGCCGTTCAAGTTGGCCCCGTTCGGGTTCAGCGTGGAGCGGGCCCTGGGCGTGCCGCTGGATGAGGAGACCAAGCACATCCAGCGGGCGGCACACGCGGCCGTTCAGCGTGCCGAGGCCGAGATTCAGCGAGTCAAGACCGATGTTCAACTCGGAGAGGCTCGCATTCAAGCGGAGGTCGACAAGATCCGCGCCGAGGGTCGGCTGAAGATCGCCAAAGCCGAAGCGGAACGCGAGGCTCAGGCGGAGATTCAGCGTGCCGAGGCCGATGCTCAACTGCGCGAAGCCAAGCGTCAGCACGCGCTCAAGCTCGCGGAGGACAAGGCCGCGGCCGAAGCGCAGGACCTCGCTGATGAGACCGAGAAGCGCCGCACGCTCTCCCGGATCGAGCGGGAGAAGGTGCAGGCCAGTTGGGGTCTGGAGCAGCAGCAGATGGCCACCGAGGCCACCGAGCAGGAGCGCCGCATCCAGGCCGATTCCGCCGCGCGAGCCCAGCGCGACGAGGTCGCCCGCAAGGCCGGCCTCGCGGAGCAGCAGCAGCGCCTGGCGCTGGCCCTCGCCGGAGAGAAGAAGGCCCTCGAAGAGGCTGCTGAACACGAGCGCAGGGAGGCTGAACAGCGCGCTGCGGCGGTGAACAAGGACCTGGAGGCACAGCGCGGCACCGAGGAGATCGCCCTCTCCAAGGCCCGCACTGAGGCCGCGATCGAGGAAGCCGCTGAGCGCCGGGCGCGTGCGGCTGAACACGAGGCGGCCGCGGTTGAAGCCGCCGCGCTCGCCCGCATGACCCAGGTCGACTGGGACGTGCACCGCGTCGTCGCGATGATCCAGGCCCGGGGCGAGAGCGCGGTCACCGTCCGCGTCATCGCCGACGAGCTGGGCATCTCCACCGGCTCCGCACAGGACCGCAAGACCAAGGCCGTCGACCTCCTCAAGGGAGGCGGCACCGAGGCTCCGCAGCAGGCCGCAGCCTGAAACGGAACCTGATCAACGGGTCCTCCTGGCACCCACGGTCGCCCCTCGCGCCACCCTCTCCGGCACCCGCCGGACGGGGTGGTCGCGGGGGCCGGCCGCGGCCGCCAGGCCGACCGCTTCACCCGCTCCACCCAGCACCATCCGGCCCGGTCAGCGGCCCGGAAAGCACCTTTTGCACCCCCGACCCCGCCGTTTACGGAAAGTAGCGGCGAGGCGAGGCGAAGCGAGGCGACGCGAGGGGGAAACCCCCTCCCAACCCCCTGCTGAGCCCTCCATACGGGGGGTGACGGGGGTGTCCGCCCCCGCGTCGCGTCGCCTCGCTTCGCCTCTCCGCTACGCATTGTGAGGAGATCCGTCGTGGCAGACACCGCGACCGCGCCCCCGGACGCCACCAGCGACAGCACCACCACCGAGGGCACGGACACCGCCGAATACACCGTCGTCAACGAGCCCGAGGCCACCACCGACCCGGCCCCGGACAAGCCGAAGACCAGCCGCGGACGCCCCCAGGCGCTGCCCCTCCTGGTCCACGGAACGAACGCAACCGGAATCGCCGCAGGCATCGCCTACGGCGTCGCCGGAGTGCCCGGACTCATCGCCGCCGGCGCGGCCGGAGCAGCCGTCGGCGTCGCCGCGCTGGCCGGGAAGAAGCGCTCGAAGGTCTCCGCCGCACGCAAGGCCGCTGCCGCGAACCGCTCCGGCGGCGGCTCCGGCCGGGGCGGTGGGGGCGCCGGCAAGGGCGGCCTGCTCGGACGCGGCGGTGGTCGCGGCCGGGGAGGCGGCGGCGCTGCCGGTGGCGGCGGCCGGATGAACGGACGCGGCGGCCGGATGAACACCGGCTCCACCGGGGCCGGGACCAAGAACCGGCCCGGCGGCGGGCGCCACGGCGCAGGCGGCGGAGCCGGGCGCGGTCCCGGCGGGTCGGGCGGCGGCAAGCACGGCCGGGGCGGCGGCGGCCTGGGCGGTCTGCTCGGCAAGGGCAACCGCGGCAAGGGCGGCGGCGGGAACAGCCCCGGCGCCAACACCCCCAAGGGCACCGGCGGCGGCAAGAACAGCCCCGGAGGAAAGGGCGGCGCCGGTCAGCAGTCCCGTACCGGCAAGGCGTGGCAGACCCTCAAGGGCTGGGGCAACAAGATGCGCCGCAACAACGGCGGCGCGAACACCGGCTCGGGCGGCTCCGGTTCCTCCGGCGGCTCGGGCTCGGGCACCGGCGGGAGCGGCTCCGGCTCCGGGACCAAGACCCCCGCCAAGACCCGCCTCGGGCGCGCGCTGCAGAAGATGCGCGGCTGGGCGGGCAAGCTGCGCCGCTCGAAGAAGAAGAGCGGCTCCACCAGCTCCGGCAGCGGCAGCCCGACCACGGGCCGTCTCTACCGGATGCGCCGCGTCGCCGCCCGCAAGCTCGGGCACTGGGCGCGCTGCGCCGGCGCCGGATTCCTCGCCGGACTCGGAGGGCTGCTCACGCTGCCCCTCGGACTCCTGTGGGGCGCCTGGCGTCTGCTCACCCGGCACCGCGACCCGCTCCACGGGTTCGCGTACCCGTTCCGGACCGCCGGACGGATCTGGCGGTTCTTCTTCCGCCGCTCCAAGGCCCGCCATGACAAGGAAGCCAAGGCGGACACGCTCACCCTCAAGGTCAACAACCCGAGGAAGGACACCGATCCCGTGACCGGACCCTCTCTGACCGCTGGCACCACGGTGCTTGACGGCAACACCAGCAAGTTCGCGATGGCCATGCGCGCCGCGCACTCCGCCTACACCGGCTACAGCCCGCGCAGCATGATGGAGGTCGCTGCCGAGTACGCGGGCCTGCCCAACGGCATCCGGGCCGCGGCGCTGGCCGTGCAGCAGATGGCCGTCAACGCCGACCAGAAGTACCCGTGCAGCAAGAAGGCGCTGGCCAAGCTGAGCGAGGCATGCGCGAAGCTGGTCGCCGCCGCCGCCCGCGCGGACGGCATGGTCGCCTTCTTCCGCATGGTCCACGCGTTCGACATCGAGCGGATCGTCGCCCCGAGGACGAACGAGTGGATGTGGAACGTCACCCCGAACGGGGCCGACGCCCCCGAGGGCGCGATGTTCATGCCCGGCCGCATCGAGTCCGGGTGCGTCCTGATGGCCGTGCTCTACCGCACGTTCGAGCCGGTCCACATGATGCAGGTCGGATCCGAGTTCCAGGGCATCGCCTACGGGCTGACCGCCCTGGCCGACTGCGTCCAGGTCCTCTACGAGCGCACCAACGCGCTGTACCCGGTCGACGACCGGGTCACGGACGAGATCGGCAAGCTCGTGTCGATGATCCGGGCGGCGTCCGACGACGCCGACATGGCCGCGAAGCTGTTCGTGGAGGACCACAGCCGCGAGATCAGCCACAACGTCAACCCCCGCAAGGGCCCGGCTGCCGAGTCCATGTGGAACACCCCCCGCTGACCAAAGCGGACCCGCACCACCAGGAGCCGGTGGCCGACCCCGAACCCGGGGCCGGCCACCGGCTCCCTTGCTGCCTATCGCCTTGCTGACCCGCCCCTCGCCTCACCGAACAGGAGACCTTCCCCATGTCGATGCGTCACTGGGACTGGTCGCTGCCCAGCGGCCACACCACCTTCCTCGGATACGCCACTGAGACCGCCATTTCCACGGTGGCGCTCGCCCCGATCACCGGACTGCCCTGGCAGGCCGCCGCCCTCACCCTGGGCGGCGCGGCCGCGGCCGGGACCGTCCACGACCTGCGCGTGGGCACCACGGTGGGCACCCTCACCACCCGCGCCGTCTCCTGGCTGACCGCGTCCGCATGGGCGTCCTGGGCGCTGGCGACCGCGCCGCTGACCTCCACCGGCTGGGCGACCGGCGTGGGCCTGGCCACCATCGGCATCGCCGCGAACGCGTCGGCGAACCGCACCGAGTCCACCCGCTCCGAGCGCAAGAAGCTCCTCAAGCTGCGCCGCGAGTCCGTCGGCATCCTGCGCGACTGGGAAGACCGCATGGCCCGCGTCGCCCGGATCGAGAACTGCCAGGGCAAGGACGTGCAGCACTGGCCCGGCAGGGTCGGCTACACCGTGGAACTGGACCTGCCCTCCGGCGGCACCTCCGTGGACGACCTCAACGGCTACGGCCCGAAGTTCGCCGCCGACCTGCGCCTGGCCGACGGCTGCGGCGTGGAGGTCTTCCCCGGCGCCAACCGCGGCACGATCCTGATCGAGGTCACCCTCAAGGACGTCATCACCGCCGACATCCCCTACCCCGAGGACTACTCCGAGATCAGCCTCACCGAGCGGTTCCCGTTCGGCCTCTACCGCAACGGCGAGTTCGCGCTCGGCAGCCTCTGCAACGACTGCGGCATCCTGGTCGGCGAGACCGACGCGGGCAAGACCAACACCCTGCGCGTGGTCACGGCCCAGCTCTCCCGGATGCCCGACGCCATCATCTGGGCCATCGACACCACCGGCGGCGGCGTCGCCCTCCCCTGGATCACCCCGTGGGCCACCGAGGGCCTGGCGTCCGCGCCGATCGTCGACTGGATCGCGCACACCGATGACGAAGCCCGCCTCATGCTCAAGATGGCCGCCGAGATCATCGCCGCCCGAAAGGCCGGCTACCAGCAGCTGATGCGCGAGAAGAAGTCCGACAACAAGCTCCCCATCAGCGCGGAGATCCCCGGCATCGTCATCATCACCGACGAGACCGCCTCCCTGCCGTACGACATCAAGGAGATGATCGACAAGATCGAGCAGGAGGGCCGCGCGATGCGCGTGCGGATGCTCGTTGCCGCGCTGCGCGCCACGCAGGACGCCATCACCGCGATGATGAAGCTGATGTCGAAGTGGCGCGTCGGCATGACGGTCTCCGACCCGGAAGAGCTCGCCTACCTCTTCCCCGGCTACATCAAGATCGACCCGAAGGACGCGCCCGTCGCCGGGTCCGGGTGGAACATGCACACCCGACTCGGACCGAAGAAGCCCACCGCGATGAAGGTCTGGCGCCTGGTCGACGAGCTGATGGACACGATCTGCGCGGCCACGGCCGGACGGCGCCCCAAGCTCGATGACCTGTCCGCCGGCGTCGACATCGGCGAGCACTACCCGCAGCGGTGGGCGCGCACCCTGCCCGACCTGTACAAGGGGCAGAAGCTCACCGAGTCCGCACAGCACGCCGTCGACAACGCCGGTGAGATCATCGCCGCCGCGACGCTGCTCGCCTCCGACCCGGTCCCGGCCGGCACCGGGGCGGCGGCCCCGGCCGCCGCGGCTGTGGTGCCTGCGGGCTTCGAGGGCTTCGGCGGTGCGGCGGAGCTGTTCGCCGCCGTCACCGCGCAGCTGGACCCGAGCATCGTGCCGGGCGCCGTTCCCGCGGTCCCGGCACAGGCCGCCGCCCCGCAGGCGGCACCGCTCCCCCGCCCCACCCGCCCGGTCGATCCGCGCGAGCTGGGCTGGGAGCTCCTGGTCGCCGCCGGGGCGACCGGCTACACGCCCAAGCTCCTGCACGAAGCCCTCGAAGCGGAGATGCTCAAGCGGGAGATCGGCAAGGCCCCGGCGCCCCGCACTGTCGGCGGCTGGCTCACCAAGTGGGCGGAGGACGACAAGGCCATCAAGGACGACTCCGGGCAGTACACCCGCTACATCGTCCGCGAGGCCGCCGCCCAGCAGCCCAGCACCGCCCCGGCCGCCATGGCCGGACCGGGGACCGCAGCCTTGCCCGAGGGCATCGACGCGGCCCTGGTCCTCCAGGCCATCGACCTGATCGTGTCCACCCAGTTCGGGTCGGCGTCGATGCTCCAGCGCAAGCTGCGCATCGGCTTCGCCCTCGCCCAGAACCTGATGGACTTCCTCCACCAGCTGGGCATCGTCGGACCCTCCGACGGCTCCAAGGCACGCGAAATCCTGGTCTCGACGGACGACCTCGAGGCGACAATGATGAGGCTGGCCGACGAACTCGGCTACACCGCCCGAGACTTGGGCGCGATGGGCCTCGCGGCTGCCGCCGCTTCGCACACCAAGGAGTGACAGTGACCATGGTCGAGACCGCGGATGAGGAGATCGAGCGCCTGGAGGCCGAACGGCACTCCTACAGCGAGACGTTCCGGAACACCTCCGAGACCGACGCTGTCACCCGCGCGCACCTCCAGTCGGAGATGGACCGGCGCACCGCCCGGATCCAGGAACTCCAGCAGCACCAGCCGCTGGGGTTCTTCGCCCGCTGGGGCCTGCGCGGCGCCTCCCTCGCCCTGCTGTGGGGCGCCTGGGAGATCGGCCCGTGGTGGGCGAAGGTCGGCTGCGTCCTGCTCGCCGCGTTCCTCGCCTTCTACAGCCTCGGCTGACCCCTCACCGCCCCGCCTTCGGCCCGACCCGGGCCACCAAGGACCCGCCCCGCCATCCGGCAGGGCGGGTCCTTCGCGTTCCCCACCCACCCTCTTCCTCCCCGCCAAGGAGCACCCGTGGACCCCCGCGACCTCACCCTCACCGAGTACCAGCAAGCCCCGCCCACCCCGCCCGCCACCGGCATGCCGACCGTCGACCTGCCGTACGAGGGCCTGGAGAAGATCTGGGAGCTGTTCCCCGAAGCCCGTCCCGGCGGCCTTCCCGCCCCGGCCCCGCACGCCGCCGCCGGACTGCCCACGGATGAGGCGTACATGGCCCGGGTCTACGACCTGGTGCGCAGGGAGGAAGCCCTCAACTACATCCGCGCCCAGTACCAGCAGGCCGCGCTCGCCCCGGTCCCGGTCTACTCCCAGATCGTGGCCCCGGCTCCCGCCCCGGCGCTGCCGCCCGCCGTTCCGGCCGCCCCGCAGCGCGCGGTGCCGGCCTTCGTGTGGAAGTACAGCGCGATCGCCCTCTCCACCGGCGGCGGCATCGCACTGGCCGGAGTCGGCGTCGGCGCCGCCGCCCCGACCCTCGCGCAGCTGCCCGCCATCCTCACCGCGACCGGCCAGGCCGTGATGAGTGTGGCCGGGCTGTTCGTGCTGGTCTTCCTCGCGCTCGCCGTACGCGGTGCCTCGCGCGGCAGCGCCGGGGGCGGCACCACGGTCAACATCCGCAAGGCGGTCTTCCGGCGCAACAAGTTCCACGGATGAGCCGGGCTGCCTGCCTCGCCCCCGCCCCGCCCACCGGCGCCGGGGACGGGGCAGGCCGCCCGGCCCGCACCAACCGCCCCGTCTCGACAAGGAGCAGCATCACCTTGGCACCCAACGACCCCACCCCGACCGCAGAGAACGACCGCCCGACGACGAAGCCGAAGCAGGCCCGGTTCGCCGAAGCCCGCGCCTGGTGGACCGAGGCGTGGGAAGAAGGCGGCACCCTCCACGAGATGTGGGAGGACGTACGGCGCGCGCCGGACGCCGGATGGCACGGCATGGCCAACTGGATCAAGGCCGTCGCCGCCATCGCCGTGTTCTCGTTCGTCGTCCTCCTCTTCAACGGCGCCGTCGACGTCCTGCTGGACGCCACGCACCGCATCCTCACCGCGGTGCCGGACGTCCAGGTCGGCGACAACACCTCCACCGGCGTGTGGGCCACGATCGACAACCCGGTCCGCTCCTACATCGCCGCCCACTCCGCGGGCCTGCCGATCAGCGCCTCCACCGTCTACACCCTGTGGCAGGTCACCGGCCTGTTCTCCCTGATCGGCGGGTTCATCACCCGCAGCAACGGGATCCGGCTCACCTGGTCGTGCTGGGGGTTCGCGGGCATCGCGATGGTCTGGACGACCACTCCGGATGCCTCGCGCACCGTCGCCACCGCCATCGCCGTCCTCGCGTGGACGGTCGGTTCGGCCTTCGCGATGCGCGGGCTGAACCTGCGCCCGCGCGTGTTCTCGCACGTCACCACCGGCGCCCCGCAGATCACCGTCCAGCCCCAGATCCACGTCCCCGCCCAGCCCGACGGCGGCACACCGGACAACGTCCGCCAGCTCGGTCGCTGATCCGGTCGCTCCGCCTGGCCACCGGCCGCCGCCGCCCGCACCCGGGCGGCCGGCTGCCGGTGACCGGGCAGGCCGACCGGCCTACACGCTCAACCCGCGCCCGCCGCCCCGAACTCGAGGCGGCGGGCGCATCCACGTCACCGACACGGAAGGGTTCATCGTGCTCATCCCCCGGCCCCGCCGCAGGATCGGCCGCCCGCGGCCCACCATCCCCGGCCCCCGCTACCCGCTGCCCCAGCGTCGGCTCCCCGGTTCCTGGAGCAGGTGATGGCCGACCAGGACCAGGACCTGGTCGACGTCGACCCGAACGACCCCGGCGACGGCTCGCTACCGGTCTTCCGGTGGAAGCAGGCCGGACGTACGGAGCTCGCGACCCGCCGCCAACTGCGGGACATGGGGCTGCGCCCCGGGGGCCAGGAGCCCGTCGCCCGGATCGAATGCCGTGGCGGCAAACGCTTTGCGTGGCTGTACCGGATCGACCTGGCGAAGCCGAAGATCCCGATGACCTTCGCGAAGGAAGTCGCGCTCGACAAGGCGATGGCCGCGCGCCAGACCTGCCCCGGCCCCTGCGGCCGGCGCTATTTCCACTGCCTCCCGCTCAAGACCTTGGGGTCCTGCCTGGAGTGCTACGACGGCACGCCCGCCGACCCCGCCAGCTACGTCTCTCCCCTGGCCAAGCACCTGCTGGCCGCATGAACCGAGAGGACACCCGCCCCATGACCACCGCCGTCCGCGCCTCCGCCTTCACCGAGCCCGACCGGCCCAAGGGCCTGCTGATCCGGTTCGTCACCACCGGTGGCAGCTACGTCGACGTGACCGGCTCTGGCGAGCACTCCGACAAGAACCGCTGGAACTGCCACGGCTGCGGCGACGCCTCCCGCAGCCCGGAGCGGGACTACCTGTTCCGCATCCGGCCGGACGCCAACGACCACGCCGCCGCCTGCCGCGCCATCCCGCTGACGTGAGCGCCCGCGACAACGAGGTCCTGGTCCTCGCCTGCGAGGACGACCCCCGTGCCGAAGGCCGCGTCGGCTACGTCCTGGACGAAGTCCCGCCCGGCGAACTGACCGACTTCCGCTGGACCGTGGCCGGGCTCGGACTGTTCATCGGCAACGTCCTGTGCCACGACGACGAACTCGAATGGCTCTGACCAGCGCCGTTCTGAACGCCACCGCCCCCGGCCGGACTCCGGCCGGGGGCGGCGGCGCATCACGGGGCGCCCGCAGCATCGGCAAAGAGGCCGGCCGCCCCACACCCACCCCGAATCCGAGATGAGGAGCACACCCAGCATGACCGATCGCCTCCGCGCCATCGAGGGCCTCGCGCTGACCGCCGCGCTGACCGCCGTCTTCGACGGCGTCCACAGTTTCGGGGACCAGTTCGTGCAGCGGGAGCACGACGCACTGACCAAGGGCATGCACGGCTCCCACCTGGTCTACAAGAACGACGGCTCCCCGGTTGAGGAGAACCCGTGGCGCCACGGCAAGGACGGCCGCAGCTGCACCGCCAGCGCGTACGGCCGCCGCTCGGTGAGCCGACATGTCGCCAGCTACAGCGCCGTGCAGCTCGCTTCGATGCTCGCCGTCACCCGCACCGTCGGTTACCGCGTTCCCGCAGCCGCGCTCCTCACCGGCGCCGCGATCAATGCGATCACCCACGGAATCCTGGACAGGCGCGACCCGCTCCTGTGGCTTGCCGAGAAGGCGGGCAGGACCGGCTACATCAAGCACGCCACGGTCGTACGCAAGCAGGGCGGCGAGGGCACCGCGTACCCCGAGCCGGTCCAGGACGTCTCCGGTCCCGGCACGGCGCTGATGGAGCTGGACCAGTCGGCCCACCGCCTGATCGGGGTGGCCGCCGCCCTGGTCACCACCTGGATCACCCTGCGCAAGGGTGACCGCCGGTGACCCCCGCCGCCCGCATCCGGCTGGAGCGCGTGCGCGCTTCGGCCGGGATCGCGAAGCTCGCCGTCCAGCAGATCGAGGACGAACTGGGCGGTCCGGCCGACGCCGAGTTCCTCGCCGGGCTGCTGCGCGAGCTGTTCGACGAAGCCTTCCCGCAGGACGGCGTCCTCGGCTCGCTCAACCAGCTCCTGACGATGGCCTCCCGCGCCGCCGCGCTCACGCCGCTGGACGGCGAGGACGCCGAATCCGCGGCCTGCGCGATCGAAGAGGCCGCCGCCTACATCGGCGACTCCGCCGGGATGCGCCTGCACCTGGCCACCTCCACCCTCCACCCGCAAGGAGAACGCGCATGAAGACCACCTTCACCGGCACCATGCAGCCGCTCGACACGACCATCCCCGACCCGTCGCTCATCGTGATGATCGGGGCGAGCGGCAGCGGCAAGAGCACGCTGGCGAGCAGCTGGCCCGCCACCCAGGTCCTGGAGCTCGACGCCTTCCGGGCGATGGTCTCGGACCAGGTCGGCGACCAGTCCTCCACCGAGGCCGCGGTCACCGTCATGCACGCCGCGCTCAAGGCCCGCATGGCCCGCCGGCTCACCACGGTCATCAGCGACACGAACACCGACGCCCGCGTCCGCAAAAGCCTGATCGACACCGCCCGCGCCCACGGCGTACCCGTCGTCGCGCTGCTCGTGGCGACCCCGGCCGACGTCTGCGTGCGGCGTCAGGCCGTCCGCGTCCCGGACCGCGCCGTGCCCGAGGACGTCGTACGCCGCCAGCATGCCGATGCCGTCGCCGCGTTCCCGCAGCTGCGCGGCGAGGGCTTCGACCACGTCGTCTTCGCCGACAACATCCACCGCCTGGAGCCGCTCCTCAAGCGGGCCAGCGACGCCCGCCGCCGCGACATGGGCTGGGACGGCGGCGTCGGCCTCGGCTCTCTGCTCCTGGTGCGCCGCGTCTTCGGCCCGGACGTGCTGCCGCTGTGGACCTGGCGCGAAGGCAGCGACTTGGCGGGCGGCGACCGCGTCGGTGAGATCCGCCTCGGCAAGGACCGGCTCGTGCTCGCCCTGCGCACGAACGTCGACGGCGAGGGTGACATCGGCTTCGACCTGCTCGTGTGCTGCCCGTACGACGACGAGTGTGACGCCCGCGCCTGGCAGCCCGTGTACTCGGTGACGGACCTGCTGGTCGCGCACACCAGCGACCGGCCGCACCCGGACGCCGTCTGCCCCGTCCACGGAGGCCCCGACGACGTCGACCAGGAGGCCGACGACCACGACCAGGACGACGACCCCGAGGGCCGCGCGGACCTGGAAGAGCAGTTCGCGGCCGCGGTCCGCGAGTGAGCCGCGCCGCCGACGGTCCGCACCCGCACCCGCTCACCCCGGCCGATCTCCCGGCCGGGGATGAGTGGGCGCACGGGTGCCCGGACTGCCACCTCCCGATCCAGGGCGGAAGCGCCGGCCTCGCCGCGCACCGCCGCACCGTCCACACCAGCGCGGGCGACCCGCGCCGCCAGATCAACATCCAGTTATGAGCGGCCCGGCCGCTCTCACCCCATCACGGAGGCCCGCATGGCCCGCAAGCCCGTCACTTGGTACATCGCCACCCCCGCCGACGGCATCATCGAGATGTCACGCGAGGCCGGGACCCCGGTGAACCTCTCCACCAACGTCGGCAAGGTCATCGACCACCCCAACCCCTGCCGCAACAGGTGGTACGACGAGAGCCGCTTCTCCTACTTCCGGATGGTCAAGCGCGTCGGTGAGGCGCTGGAGGACACCGGCATGTGGCCCGTCACCTGGCCCGTGCGGCTGTGGAGCGTGGAGCCGCTGGGCGAGACCGGTAACTGGAGCCAGCGCTACTACCCCTACCGGCTGCTCTCCCACCAGATCCGCGTCCTCGAGGAGACCGACGCCCACCGCGCGCTCGGTCCCGCCGGCTGCGACGTCCTGAACGTCATCCAGCAGGAGATCCCCGAGCGGGCCGCGCGCTGGGCTGCGGACTGGGACGCCGACCCCAAGGGCATGCGCGACCGGAAGTGGAACTGGGAGCAGTGCGGCGGCCCCACTTGCGGCAGCGGCCGGTGGGCGGACTCCCTCGCCGTGGCGGTCTCGCACAACCGCCGCGAGTCGGCCGCCCAGAGCTGGATCGAGCACCTCGCGCGCAACGCCGTCGACCAGGCCCTCGCCGACACCGACGCCAGCATGATGGCGCGCTGCTACGCCTACGGCCGCGCCACCGGCTGCGCGGTCGCCGCCCAGCACCAGGCCCGCTTCGAGCTGTACGTCCTGGACGCGTTGCGCGGCGTCGGCCTCGACTCCCCGTCCCGGCCGTGGCCGCCTGATCTGCACGAACAGAAAAGGCATCCTCGAAAGATGCCAAATGCTTGAAACGCATCCTCTAAGGATGCATTATTGGCTGTGCGGGGGCCACCCGGCCCCCGCACTCTCCGACCAAGGAGCCTGCCTTGACCACCACTCAGACCTTCACCGCCACCGCCGCCGGCGCCATCTGGACCGACGTCATCAGCCACGTCGGCACGGTCAACGTCACCATCGACCCGACCCTGAAGAACGCGGTCGTCACGGTCAGCACCGGCGACGACGAGGGCCCCCTCGCCGACGCGGTGCGCGGCACCACGAAGAAGGAGAGCACGCACCAGAGCCTCAACTGCCTCACCGTCCGCGTCCCCGAGGTCCAGGGCAACACGATGACGATGGGCAACTCCCGCTTCAGCTTCAACGGCGGCAACATGGTGGTCGGCCAGAACTTCGGCGTCGTCACCGGCTCCGTGACCGGCATGACCATCAGCAACGGCGACGTCATCATCGGCGGCCGCAAGGTCGTCTCGAACGGCCGCGTCGTCGCCGAGCAGGGCACCGTCGTCAGCGGCGGCGGAATGGGCACCATCACCGTCGACGTGAAGCTGCCCAGCGACCAGTCCTCGGTCCGCCTGGAGACCACCAGCGCCGACCTCACCGTCCACGGCGACCTCCAGGTCCTGGACGTCCACTCGATCTCCGGCGACGTCGAAGCCCGCGGCGTGCACACCCTGCGCGGCAACACCACCAGCGGCGACTTCGAGGTGGACCGCGTCGACGCCCGCGTCGACGTCAACTCCGTCTCCGGCGACATCGAGATCGGCGCGTACAACGGCACCGAGTTCCGCGCCAACACCGTCAGCGGCGACATCGACGTCAGCGCGACCCCGGCCGCCAACGGCTCGATCGACGCCAACACGGTCTCCGGCAACGTCACCACGCGCGGCACCAGCCACCTGCGCGAGCGCGTGGGCACCGTCTCCGGCAAGCACCGCAGCCGGTGACGCCCCGGGGCGGCCGCCTCTGGCGACCAACCTTCACCGGCCGCCCCGGGCCTCCCAACCCGCTCCACGAGGAGCAGGGGGCAGAGACATCGTCCCTCGTATCCCACCTGGAGCACGCCATGACCCCCCGCCCCGATGACCAGGCCCGCGCCGAACTGCGGGACCTGGTCGCCCAGGCCAGCGAGCACCGCGACACCGAGCACGAGCGCGTGGAGACCGAGTTCTGGCAGACGATCGACGCCCTGCAAAGCCGCTACCACGGCGCCCAGCAGGACATCGCCGACGCCCTGGACGTCAAGCGCAACCAAATCTTGAGGCAGACCAAGCGCTACCGGTCCGCCGACCAGCCCGCCACCAACGACTGAACCTCCAGGAGCTGTTCCGGCCCCGCTGCCCTGCCGGGCCGGGACGGCTCCACCGTCTGCGCCCCACGGCGACATGACGGGCTTCCCCGCCGCCCTGCCCCCGAGGACAGGACGGCGCGGTGGCCCCTCACACACCAGGCACGGAAGGAGATGGGCGTCATGCCGAACCACAGGTTCTTCGAGGTAGACGTCCCGATACACAACGCCGCCAACCCGGACCTGCGGGGGCTGCACGTCTTCACCGGCGAGGCGGACTCCCCCACCACGGCCCTGCGCCGCGCCCACGAGGTGTACGACGCCGCGCTCACCGCGCACACGGCCGGACTCGAGATCCCCGGCAAGCAGCCGGACAGCTGGGGAGCGCGCGGGCTGCGGCCCGGATGGGCGCTGGAGTGGCCCGCCGCGAAGGCCGGCCCCTGGCGCAACCCCGTCAGCACGCAGTAGCTCCGCCCCGGGACAGCCGCCCTGCTTGACCGGCTGACGACTGCCCCGGGCCCATCCATCCCGTACGAGACGAGACGGAGAACCCAAGTATGTCCTCCCTCCTGCGCTTTCAGGCCCGGATCGGGCAGCGCACCCTCTTACTGACGACCGCCGCTCTCCCGCTGACCGGCTGGACCGTCCACGCCCTGACGCTCCACCGGCGCCTGGCCGACGCCCGCAAGGACCTGCTCACCGGCTTGCCGTGCCGGCCGGAGTTCATCGCGTACGGCGAACGGCTCCTGCGCACCCGCCGCCGGGACGCCGTGCACGTCCTGATGCTGGACGGGGTCGACTTCAAGGCCGTCAACGACACCTACGGGCACGCCGCGGGCGACACCGTCATCCAGACCATCGGCCGACGCCTCGCCCGCTGGAGCGCGAACCGTACGGCGCTCACGGCCCGGCTGGGCGGCGACGAATTCGCCGTCTGCGCCGTGTTCCCGCCGTCAGCCGCCCTCACGGAGATCACCGCGCTGCGCGAGCAGCTGCAACAGCCCCTCCAGTACGAAGGCCACACGCTTCGCCTGGACGTCTCGATCGGCATCGCCCGCGCAGCGGACCTGCCCGGCGAGGACATGAGCCGCATCCTGCGCGGCGCGGACGCCGCGATGTACAAGGTCAAGGAGGGCGAGGCGACGTTCCCGTACTTCGCGACGCGGGCCGACGCCTACATGAAGACGGTCAACGGCCGCCGCGCCGGCCGCCGTGGGACGCACCTTCTGGCGCGTGCCGCGTGAGCGCCGCCGAACTCGAGGGCGGCGACTGGATCCGCGGCATCACCATCCGCCAGCCCTGGGCAACCTGCATCCTCGCCGGGAAGCGCACGGAGAACAGGCCGGTCAACTGGCCTTGGCGTGGCTGGGTCCTCCTGCACGCCGGGAAAGCGAAGCCGGAGCCCGCCGTGCTGCGCGATCCGCTGGTGGCCACCGCGATCCACGGCCGCGAGCTCCACCGCGGCGCGGTCATCGGCGTCGCCCGGCTCATCGACTGCCACCTGGACCGGGGGCCCGAGCGCTGTATCAGCCCGTGGGCGCAGCGCGGCGTTCACCACCTGGTCCTCGCCGACGTCCACGAACTGCCGTTGCCCGTGCACGCCACGGGCGCGCTCCCGGCCTGGAAGCCGACACAGGACCTCGTGGACCAAGTCTTCCAGCAGCTGCCCCATCTGCGGCCGTGACCCGCAGGAGCAGCAAGAAGCCGCTGTGGGAGCCGGGCCTGATCCCGGTCCCCGGCGGCTTACTGGACTGGCGCGACAACCAGCACTTCGACCGCTGGCAGGACCGCCCCTGCGCGCTGTGCGAGCAGCCCACGCCGATGCGCTCCCACTACGGGGAGCCCTCCCACAAGGCGTGCGCCGAACGCTGGATTTCCGAGCACCCCACCGAGGCCCGCCTCGGCAGGTTCGCCTCCGACGTCCAGCCCAAGCGCCGGCGCGACGACGACCACGCCTGAATCCCTCCCCCTGGAGGCTCCCGTGAACAGCACCCCGCCCCACGACGTCGACCGCGCCCTGGCCTACCCCGAACCGCCGGCCTCGCCGCTCTGGCACCGGCACGACACCAAGGCCCGGCCGCTCACCCCCGAGCAGCGGCGGCGCAACTACGAACTCCTGCTCCTCGCGCAGCACACCCCCCGACCCCGCACCCCGCGCACCCCCAAGACCCGGGCGGAGGCCCGCTCATGACCTCTCAGACGCACCTCGCCATAGACGGCTACGTCGACGCCATCCCGGCCCCCGGCACCCGCTGGGGCACCGCGACGTTCGACCTGGTCCACTCCCCCAACAACGCGGACCGGATCGCGCCCGACACCCCGGACACCGTCTACGCCTGCACCACCGGCGACCCGCGCATCGCCCACGCCCTGCTGAACGAGATCCAGCCCGGCGACCTCCTGCGCGTCACCGGCACCGTCGTCCAGCCCGACGACCCGACCGACCCGGCCCTGCTCACCGTCCACGCCATGGAAGTCATCGAGGCCGCCCCCGCCCCGGTCCTCTACGACCTGGTTCTGGAGCGCTGGGGCGGCTACGCGGCCATATTCGACGCGGACCGGGACACCGTGCCGGTCTTCACCACGGACGGGGCCTGGGTCGGCGAGGCCACCAGCCCCGACACGATCCTCGACCTGATCGACGCGTACGAGGACGGCGGTGACACGCGATGACGACCGCCACCGTGCCGCGCACCGTCCTGGAGCGCTTCCCCGCCGGTCACCCCCGCGGCTCCTGGCCCGCCGACGACTACGCCGCCGCCCAGCGCGCCCAGGGCATCGACGCCCAGGTCGTGATGGACCTGGCCACCGACCAGTTCCTCGTGGTCACCGACCACGCCCCCACCAAGTCCTGAACGCCCCGCCCGCAGACAGGCCCGGGGCGGCCGCCGGCCACGAGCCCGGCCGCCCCGGCGCCACTCACCTCACAGAACGGAATCGCGATGCTCACACAGCTCTGGGTCGGCACCTACCACGGCGCTCACGACGGGGAGCGCGTCGTCGTCACCACCACCCGGGACGGCGCACAGCCGATCCCCTACGGCCTGGAGTGCACCTGCGGCTTCTCCCAGCGCCACACGGACCCCGTGGCCCTGGACCGCGTCGCCTGGCGACACACCCACCCCACCCTCTGGGACCGCTGGAAGCGGAAGGCCCGGAGGCTGCGGCGCTCCGCCCGAGCCCCACGCGCGACTGCCGCCTGAGCCCGTCCAACACGAAGGCCCGTACTCCCTGTGAATGCCGCAGGGGGTACGGGCCTTCGTGCGTTTCCGGGCCTAGCTGGTCGGTACTTTCACGCGTGAAAGTGGATTTCAGCGCTGCGGAAATCCCAGAGCTGTAGCGACCTTCGCGTAGTCCTGAGCCGGTCGGGAGTTCGGCGAGAGGAGCGGCACCGCGCACTCGTTGCGGTAGATCTTGGTGGCGACGCCGGACCAGTGCACTGGCGGCAGCAGTATGTCGCCGTACTCCTCCTTGAGCTCGTTGAACGTCTCCCAGTGCTCCTCGGTCCCGAACGAGGCTGTGGGAGCGGCGCAGGCCATCACGTATTTCATCTGCGGCCGGATCCCGCGCCGCTGGTACATGCGGCGCTCGCTGATCTCCTTGAGCTTCTTCTCCAGCCGGACCAGCGCGTCGGCCTCCTTGTAGGTGCACAGCACCGGCGGGATGACCGCGCCCTCGGTCTCTTCGTCCAGGAGCACGAGGGCCGTGACCGTCAGGCGTCCGTACGTGGCCGGCGGGTCGATGAGGACGACGTCGACATCGAACTCTTCCGCCAGGTCGTCCAGGCCGTCCTTGAGCCAGAAGACGTTCCCGTCCTCAGCGTTGAGGATCCGCTCTGCGTCGTCGATGTCCGGGTGATCGAGGTCGCCGGGAGCGATCCAGACGTTCGGGATCTCGGTGAACGAGTCGTCGCCGTCGCCGTCCGGGTCGGTGCGGTACCGGGCCTGGACGATGATGTCCTTGAGCTGCGCCTTGTCCGCCATCACGTCGGTGAGGCTCTTCTGTCCCGGCTTGAACACACGGCGGCCCAGCACTCGGGTGGCGTTGCACTGTGGGTCAAGGTCGATGACGAGGACGCGGTAGCCGCGCAGGCCCAGCTGCACGGCGAGGGCCGTGGTGGTGGACGTCTTGGCCGTGCCGCCGGCCTTGAGGGCGAAGATGAACACCTTGTAGGCGCGCCTGACGTTCTGCGCCCTGGTCTTCGCGAGTGTGCTGGTCATCTGGTCTCCGTGGAGGCTGAGCCGTCCTGTCGGGGGCGGGCGGTCACTGTTTCCCGCGTGAAAGTAGCTCCACCTGCTGCTGCTCCCACTCGCTGAGCTGGTACGAGGCGCGGCTGGTGGCGAGGAACTGAACGTGCGCGACGTCGCGAGCGTCCCACGCCCGGTCCGGCTGTGCGGCCCGCACTTCGTCGGCGGCCAAGCCGATGGCGAAGGCGGCACGGTGCATCAGTCCGGAGTCCTCGGATACGGCGACAGCCGCGAAGTAGTCGGTGGGGCGCTTCTTGCTGGACGGCCCCTTCTTCAGCTCCACCAGCCATCCGTGGGCCTTGGCCGCCGCCTGCTTCCACTCGTTCGGGTTGAGCACCACAGTGACGAGACGGGCGTTCGACTCCGCCCCCTTCGCGAACCGCTCCTCAGCGAGCAGCAGTCGGCACGCCAAGTCCCGCTGGTCCGCCGCAGCCTTGCGGAGCACCTCGGGATCTACGACCGGGGCCGGCGAAGCTGCGGGCGCGGCCCCATCGGCCGTCTCGATGACCGCGACGGCGGCCGGGGCGGCAGCGGTCTCGCCCTGTCCCGTCTCGCCGCCATCGCTGGGGGACGTCACCGCCTTCGGCGTCGCACCGGAAGGAGCCTGGTCCTCCCGGGTCTGGGCGCTGCTTTCCTCCCGCGGCTCCGGTACAGCCACCGGGGCCGCGGGCGACTTTCCCGCGTGAAACTGCTGCTGCCCCTCCAGGGCCACCCGGTTCTTGGCGGCCTCCACGGACAGCTTCTCGTCTCGCATCAGCTGCCAGCCGCGCAGCTGAAGGGTGTGTGCCTCGGGGGACTCCTTCTTCCCGTCGGCGTCCTTGAGCAGCGAGAGCGAGTAGCCGGCGCGCATCGACAGGTCCCCGATGTGGATCGCCTGCTGAACGTCCTGGGGGAGCTTGAGGAGCGCGAGGTACTTCGACACCGTCCCCGCGGTGTATCCGGCTCGCTCGACGACCTCGTCGAAGCTGAGGGCCCGGTCTTCGTCCTCGTGGACGCGCTGGCGCAGCAGGTCGATCGCCAGGGCCTGCTCGATCGGGGAAAGACCGGCGCGGCTGTTGTTCTCGGAGACCAGCTCTTCCTCGACGCGGCGATCTCGGGCGAGATCATCGCGAAGGACCGCAGGCATGACGCGCCCCGTCGCGAGCGCAGCGGCGTGCCGCCGGTGACCAGGCCCGAGGATGAAGGTCCGGTCGGGGTGTTTCACCCTGGATGCCCACTGCGGGTAGCACTCCACGAAGACCTTGGTGTGCATCACGATGCCCGGCGTGTGGACACCGCGCTCGCCTACGTCCGCGATCATCGCGTCCATGTCGCGCAGCTCAAGCCGCATGTTCATCGGGTTGGGCGAGATGGTCTCCGGGTCGAGCTCCAGGAGCTCGCCGTCCTCGGGAGGCAGAGCGTGGATGTCCTGGCTGCCCGTGAGGCCAGCCTTCTCACGGTCGGCTCGCAGAGTGCCGCTACCGCCGCCCTCGCCCTTCTTCTTACGCTTCGGCCGAGGCAGCGGCGTCGTCATCTTGTCCTCCGAGGTGGTGCAACCTGTCGGACCGAACCCTAGCGGCCAGACGCCCCTGGCCTCAGCCGGACCGTCTTGGTTTCACGCGTGAAAGTAGCCGGGAGACCTCGGGTTAGGGGCCGGTGAGGATGTCGTGGGTGCCGATGCGGCGCCAGATCACGTGCGGTGTGCCGGGGCGGAGCGCCGGACCGTACTGCCAGGTGGCGCGTCCTGCGGGTCCGGTGCCCATGGACCAGGTGAGCTCGT
Source organism: Streptomyces sp. Edi4 (assembly GCF_040253615.1). Lineage (NCBI taxonomy): Bacteria > Bacillati > Actinomycetota > Actinomycetes > Kitasatosporales > Streptomycetaceae > Streptomyces > Streptomyces sp. Edi4. Next base: position 18,810 of record NZ_JBEJGY010000005.1, on the reverse strand, counting down.
AGATGCCCGGTGCTCGCTGGACTCGCTTGACGCGGAGACCGGCACGAAATCGTCCTCCGGCGCGCAGGTCTTCGACGAAGGCCATCACGGTCTGGCGGAATCGGCGGCGCTGTTCTGGGGTGAGGCGGTCCAAATCGGTGGTGAAGCGGGGCAGGGCTTCGTAGGTCGGCACGTCGGTCCTCCAGGAAGCACGAAGCCCCCGGGGTTGCCGGGGGCGGTGGGTGTCTCGCTCGGGTGGAAGGGAGTCGGTGACGTAGTGCGGGGTGGGGCGTCGTTGGTCGTCGTCCGGGGGAGCGGCACGTGAAGGTGCGCCGTATACCGGTGGAGTCGGTTACTTGGCGTTTCTGAGGCGTGTGGGACTGGTTGTCGCGCAGCATTTGCCTGGCCCTGAGAGGTGTTCGCCTGACGGGCGGGGCGTCGCCGCAGATGCCCGTCCGGCGGGATCGGCGGTGAAGTTCTGGTGAACCCTCCCGCCTCACGGGATCGGGCTTTCTTCGCAGGTCAGAGCCGTGTTCGCTGCCGGGATGCTCAGTGTTGCGAAGGTTCAGAAGCGGAACGCCTGGCGCTACTACGTACGTGGTGTCGCCTTCGGTGACGGCCGTCGTCCGGCCCGTCAGGCGTTGAAGGACGCCCAGGAGATAGCCGGGCTACCGCCCGGGGTGTGGATGGGGCGCGGCCTGGCCGCGCTCGGGCTCACCGCCGGACAGGAGGTGACCGAGCGGCAGATGGAGCTCGTCTTCGGGGAAGGCCGGCACCCGGATGCCGACCGGATCGAGCGCGAGCTCCTGGACGACGGGGCCGACCCGGAGACGGCCCGGCTGGCGACCGTCCTGGGGCAGCCGGTCGAAGAGATCGAGCGGCGCAAGGCGACCCCCTTGTTCGCGCTCGACTTCGTCTTCCGGCCGCAGGCGTCCCTGGTCGTGCTGTGGGCGCTGGGCGACGACCGCACCCGGCGCGTCATCGAGCGGGCGCACGAGAGGGCCATCGAGACGGTGCTGCGGTGGCTGGAGGATGAGGTCGCACAGACCCGGTGGTCGTCGGGTCGTAAGCGTGCGAAGGCGCCGGCCCTGGTGGTCTCGCGGTGGAGGCACTTCGACAACCGCGACGGTTTTCCGCTGCTCCACGACCACTGCCTGATCCTCAACCGGGCGCAGCGCCCGGACGGCACCTGGGGCGCGCTCGACACCCGCCGCCTCTTCCAGAACTTCGTTTCGGCCGGGACGCTCTACACGCTCACCATGACGACCGAGGTGTGTGAGGAGTTGGGTCTGGCGACCGTGCCCCGGGAGGTGACGGCGGGCCTGCGCCCCGTGATGGAGGTGGCCGGGGTGGAGCAGGACCTCATCGACTGGTCGTCCACTCGCCGCGAGCAGATGGCGCCGGTGCTGGAGCGCATCACCGACAAGTACGTCAAGAAGCACGGTCGGCTGCCCGGCGAGCGCGGCCGTAACGGACTGGGGTGGTGGGCGGCGCAGGACACCCGCCGGGAGAAGAAGACTCCGAAGCCGCTGGAGCAGCTGCGCGCGTGGTGGCGTGCGTCCGCGATCCTGCGCTTCGGCAAGGAGATGGTCGACGGGCTGCTGGAGCGGTGCCAGGCAGCGGGGAAGGCGATCCGGGCCCGGGTGAGGCCGGTGGTGGACACCGCGCTCGCCGCCGTCGACGTCGCCGCGGTCGTCTTCACGGTGCGCCGGGCCTTCGCCCGCCGCCACGTCCTGGCCGAAGCGCGCCGGCACTTGCTGGAGACGCTGCGCGGCCGTGGCTTCACGCGCGGCCTGGACGACTACATCGCGGATGCGGCCCTGTCCCGGCACGCCCGTCAGCTCACCGTCCCCGTGCCCGGCCGCCGGGCCCCCGCCCCGGACCAGCTCACCTACACCGCGGACTTCGCCTGGCCGCACCGGTGGTGGGTCGCCGGGATCGACGGGAAGCCGCCACGGGAGTCGTCCCGGTACGAGCGGGCCCGGGTCGCCAGCCTCGCCCTGCAGAACGCGATCCGCGACGCCCGGATCCTGTCGGGCGCGCGGGACGAAGCGCCGGCCGCGACCACGTCGGCCACCGCGTACGCCGCCGACGACCACCACCACGACGACCAGGCGGCGCCGCACGCCGTCGACCACCCCGGCCGGGACGCCGCCCTCACCCCGGCGCAGCGGGCCGCCGCCGTCCACGCCCATCAGCAGGCCGCGATGCCCGAAGAGCACCTGGAGGGCCGGACGACCGATCCCGCCACGTGGCTGCACACACCGAAGAACCTTGCCCGGCTGGCCGCCCACACCCAGGCCGCCGAAGCCCGCGCCCGCCTCATCGCGGACCGACCGCAGCCGCAGCAGCCGGCCAAGGACGCGGACGACCCCGCCCGCCAGCAGCAGCACCACACGACGCAGCCCGAGCAGGGCAGGGGAGCGGGCCAGGGCCTCTGACGAGGACACCAATCGGCCAGCGGCTGGGAGAGCTGACCGCCACCACATCCGGGCGCCCCACGGACAAGCCGTCTGTGGGGCGCCCGCGTCTGTCGACCCGAAGGCGGGGCCGGCCCGCGATGCACCGCCCGGAGAGTGGAGCCCATCGTGGTGCGCCACCCAGTGGGAGTGGACTCCACCGTGGCGCGCATCGAGTGGGGAGTGGAGCCCACCGCGATGTCCACCGGATGGGAGTGGAGCCCACTCCGCATTCACTGGCCGACGGGGGAGTGGGCCACCCGGCATCCGGTGCGCGCACGCGATGTCGACGATGTACGGCATCGCGCCCATCGCGCGCACCGACGATGTCGTGCACTCCCGGGCCGCCGCACCCGGTGCGCATCGTGATGCGCCGCCGCCCCGGCCACCGCACCACCGGTGCGCGCACGGAGACGATGGTGCGCACCGGCCGACCCGGGTGCGCGCACCACATCATCGGTGCGCGCACCGTGCGCACCGCTTGCCCGAGCCGGTGCGCACCACTCGGCTGCCACCCCGAAACGCGCGCACCAGAACCGCCCTCGCGCCGATTCTGTGTGACCTGCCACACAGTCAGGCATTCCATAACGCGCATTTGGGACTTTGGCGGGACGGAAGTCAAGGGGGTCTGTGATATGAGGACTTCGCTTGATCCGGCCCTTGCGGCGGAGTCCTCGCGTGCTGCCCAGGAGCGCGCCGCGCGCCGCGATGCGCACCACGGGACGGTCGGTGCGCGCACCATCCCCGCGGCCGCGCCGACGGTGCGCGCACCGACCGCACCGGGCCGCGCACCACCGCACCGACGATGCGCGCGGCGCGCACCACCGGTGCGCACCACCGCATCGCGATGCGCACCACCGGCCCGGGAGTGGACGCCACCGTGCGGAGTGGACCGCACCCGATGTCCGCCACCGCATCCGATGTCCGGACGATGCACTGCATCCGATGCGCGACATCGTGGTGGGAGTGCCCTGCATCGGCTCGGGAGTGCGCGACATCGTGGTGGGGAGTGCACAGCATCCGATGTACACCGGCGCGGTCCGGACGGGTGCATCGTTCCTTGACCGGGTTCGCTACGTGCGACATCCCGCCCGAACAGGACAGCGCCCGAGGGGGGAGAAGTCTCCGTCCCCGGGCGCCGTCCCGGCTTTCGCTCGGCTCAGGAGGCCACGGCCGCCGGCCGCCGGGGAGCGTCGCCACGGACGTCGGACAGGAACTGGCTCACCTGGTCGACCTCCTGCATGGCTTCGATCAGGAACCCCGCCGCGATGTAGGCGACCTCTGCCCCGCCGCCCGAGTAGCACCACCGCTTGAGGTACCGGCTCGCCACCGCCGCGAGCTTGTCCATGACGTACGCGGACTCGCAGTCGGCGTGTTCGTCGGGCACGGCGGTGAGGTACTGGTCCAGCAGCAGCGCACCGAACTCGCCCATCAGATGCGCCAGCTCCTTGCCGTCCCGGTGGAACTCCTCCAGGCGGGCCCGTGCCTCCTCGGTGTCCTGGTCGTGCCAGACCAGCTCCACGTAGTCGGCGGCCCGCCAGATCTGCTCCGGGGTGAGCGCGGGCAGCTTCGACGACGTCGTCTCCATGACGATTCCTCTCCGTACAGGCCGCGCGCCTGCTGCGCCCGGCCGGTGATCACACCTTCGAAGCCGGGCCCTGTGGACAGAGGCCGGTGCGCCGTGAGGCGCTCGTTGTTCGAGTGGAGGTGAAGGACCACCACCAATCCCCTGTCGCAGCAGGGGATTTGAAGCTGAGGGCAGCCCGACCCGGGAGGTGCCGGGGAGGGTGGCAAGCGGCCCTGACAAAGCCGGGACGTACCAGCACTGCCAGATGGTGCGGGTCCGGCAAGCGAGACGGAAAGGAGTACGAGAGGAACCGGTGCTGACGCTCCCTCAATCCACACCAGCTCGAATCTGGTGGATATGGGCTGGATGCGGTGCGTTTCCGCCTTGATAAGGGGGCGGGAAACTTCCCGAGAACCATCGGTCTGGGGCTCGGGGAGGCCACGGTGAAGTGCTGCGGGGTAACTGTGGCGATGCCGCGGGGGTAGAGCCGGGCTCCTAATCCGTCGATCGAACAACGAGTGAACACGGGAACCGTCCCGGCCCTGACCTCGGACAACACGTCCAGTGGTGTTCGAGGCTGGGCCCACCGTCGGCCGATCGGGCCGGGACGGGGCGGAGCCGCCGTAGTACTCCGAGCCGGGGAAAGCCCGGCACATGGGGAAGGGCGGCAGCGGAATCGAGAAGGGAAGGAGGCTGCAATGCCGAAAGACGCACTGCTGAACAGCAGTGCCCCCGAGGCCCCCATGGGGTCTCACCAGCGGGTATCGGGGATGCAGGCCAAACTTCACCGTTGGGCGGCGGCCGATAAAGGCCGCAGGTTCGACGATCTGTTCAACCTCGTGCACGACCCGGCGACGCTGCTTGCGGCGTTCGAACGGGTCGCGGGCAACAAGGGCGCGAACACCCCAGGCGTCGACGGCATCACAACCGTCAACGTGGAGCGCGAAATTGGCACTCAAGGGTTCCTGGAGGACCTTCGTCGCGCACTCCGGACGGGTGAATTTCGCCCACTGCCGGTGCGCGAACGCAAGATCCCCAAGCCTGGCGGAAGTGGGAAGGTGCGCAAGCTCGGCATCCCGACCATTGCCGACCGGGTGGTCCAGGCCGCTCTCAAGCTGGTGCTGGAGCCGATCTTCGAGGCCGACTTCGAGCCGGTCTCCTACGGTTTCAGGCCTCTGCGGCGGGCACACGACGCGATCGCTGAGATCCACTTCTATGGCACCAACGGCTACCGCTGGGTCCTGGACGCGGACATCGAGGCGTGCTTCGACTCGATCGACCACACGGCCCTGATGGATCGGGTGCGAACACGGGTCAAGGACAAGCGCGTGCTGCTGCTGGTCAAGGCGTTCCTCAAGGCCGGCGTTCTCACTGAGAGCACCGTCCGTGAGACCTCCTATACCGGAACCCCGCAGGGCGGCATCCTCTCCCCGCTGCTGGCGAACATCGCTCTGTCGGCGCTCGATGAGCACCTGATGGACCCGTGGAAGCCGAGCGGGAAGATGTCCACCGCATCCCGACGCCAAGGCCGACGTCGCAAGGGTCTGCCGAACTGGCGGATCGTCCGCTACGCGGACGATTTCGTCGTACTCGGAGACAGCAACCGTGACGACACCGAAGCGCTGCGCGAGGAAATCACCGACGTGCTCCGGCCTCTGGGTCTGCGCCTCTCCGAGGCAAAGACGCAGGTGGTGCACATGTCGGAAGGGTTCGACTTCCTGGGGTTCCGCATCCAGTGGCGCCGCAAGCGAGGAACGGACAAGTGGTACGTCTACACCTTCATCGCTGACCGGCCCATCCGGCAGCTGAAGGGCAAGATCCGTGCCCTGACGAACAGAAAGTCGCAGCAGGACCCAGGTCAAGTGCTGATCAGGCTCAACCAGATCATGCGCGGCTGGGCCAACTACTTCAAGCACGCGGTTGCGAAAGTCACCCTGAAATCCCTCCAGAGATTCGTCTGGCACCGGGTGATCAGCTGGTGGATCGTGCTGCACCGCTGGAGGTGGAAGGACGTCCGTCGACGCTTCACCGACCAGAACGGCCGGTGGCGCAGACCCTCGGCGGACGGGATCGAATTGTTCGACCTTCAAACGGTTTCGGTCACCCGATACCGCTACCGAGGCAACACGATCCCCAACCCCTGGATGGCCCTCAACCACGTCTGAACGGCAGATTCCGTGGAGAGCCCGGTGCGTTGAGAGGCGCACGCCGGGTTCGGCGAGCGGCACGGAGAAACGGACCGGTGGCAACACCGGCACCGCGCTCCGTGCCGACTCAACCGTCTGTCGGGACGGGGTGGCTGACTGTGGCGTCGCTCACGGACAAACCGCTCAGTGAATACCTAGTCAAGGCGGAAACGGACACCTCTCGGGGGTGAGCGTCAGACAGCGGACAAGGGGTGCTTTCCGACGGTGGCCCCGGCTCGTGCGCACCTCCGCGTGCGGGCCGGACGCTCACCGACCCGGCCCGCAGGCCGGAGGAATCGAGGACACCGTGCCCGCCGACTTCACGCCCGACCCCGCCCGCGAACCGCACGACACCCACGACCAGGCGCCCGCCGGCGACGTCGACCAGGTCCCGCAGGCCCCCTCCACGGGCCCCTCCATTGCCCCCTCCACGGCTACTTCGCCCGCCGGGCGCGTATCCGCAGGTCAGCCCCGGCAGAACAGGGCCCCTGGCACGTTCGACAACCCTTCTAAGTCTTCGAAGCAGACATGGAAGCCAACCCACACCAGGAAGAAGGAAGTGCTGAAGGCTCTCGGGATCTTCCAGAGGGCTACCGCTGAACACCTGTGGCGGATGCTGCGCCCCGGCGACTCGCACGACCGGTGCACGAGGGACACCCTCAACGCCCTCAAGGGCGAGGGGAAGGTCCGGGTGGAGACGCGCCTGGAGTCGAACCATCAGCTGTGGGTGCTCACCGAGCGAGGACACAAGGAAGCCAAGCAGCTGCTGCCGGAGAACGTCCGGGTCTCCGCGCTGCGCAAGCTCGAGGTCGACGACGACGGCGAGCCGGTCGCCGGCGAGGGCTTCGACGAACACGCGGCCGCCGTCACGATGACCGCCGCGGTCCTCACCGGGGCCGGGTTCGGCACCCCGCTGTCCTGGCAGACCGAGATCGGCCACAAGCTGCCCTACGGGTACACCCAGTACGCCGACCTGACGATGCGGGCCCCGGACGTCGACGTGCCCGCGATGCTCCTGGAGGTCGACCGCGTCAACGAGCCCGTCGACGTCCTGGTGGACAAGGTGCGCCGCTACACCGAGTGGTTCGAGCTCCTGGCGCCGAAGGCCGACAAGGTCAAGGCGCAGGCGGCCCGCTACTCCGGTGAGGCGGCGGTGCACGGCTTCCGGCTGTGGTCGCGGATCTACCCGGCGACCGGCCGCGAGGGCTACGTGCCGGTGGCGTTCGTGTTCACGGGTAAGACGAAGGCGCAGCGGGCCAGCAGGATGCGGCGGCTGGAGCAGGCCGCCCGTTCCTACTTCGCCGGCGTCAAGTACGCGGGCGGTGACATCACGGCCGTCGACTACCACCAGGCGCTGCCCGTGGTCGTCACCGAGCTGGAGCGGATCACGGCCGATCCGGATGGGGCGGCGGGGAAGGTGTGGCGCAGGCTCGGGCGCGATGAGTGGCAGACGCTGACCGACGCCCTGGACAACCCCGACGGTGACCGGCTGTACGTAGTGCAGGCGGAGCAGGCCCGCAAGCGCCAGAAGGAGCGGGAAGCCGCGGACCGCGAGGCGGAGCGGCCCGTGTGCAGGCGCTGCGGAGCGAAGTTCACCGACGACCGGTGGCAGATGGTCCGGCAGTACCGGGCTGAGCGGCTCAACGAGCTGTGCGGACCGTGCCTGACCGAACACCACGAGCAGGTGCAGGCGGAACGAGCCGCGCAGCGCCAGGCGGAGGAAGCCGCGGCCCGGGAGGCGGCCGAAGCGGAAGCGAAGAGGAACCGCGGACTGTTCGGCCGCCGCCGGTAGCCGCGCGCGGCCCGGCGGCCGGAGGACGTCTTGTCCGCTGCCGGGCCGGGACGGAAAGATCGGATGCGGACCATCCACGACCGAGGGGGAAGAACACGGTGAGCAACAAGCTGCTGGCACCAGACGGCTGGCTCGTACTGGGACTGCCCTGGCCGGAGCAGACCCGAGACGGCTGGGGCGAGTGCGCGGTGGCCATCGCCCCGACGATGATCCCCCGCGACCTCGTCAGCAAGGGCGCCGGCATCGCGCTCGATCTCGCGAGCGCCCTGGCCCGCGACCCGAAGGACGGGCCGGGCAAAGCGGTGTTCTTCTCCGACGTCACCCTCTGGCTCGACAAGCAGGGCAAGGACTGGGCTGACTTCGGCGCCGACTACGAAGCCGTCATCGACGAACTCGTCAAGGCACCGGTCCCGCAGCTCTACATGACGCTCGTGCAGAAGGCCCACGCCATCCTGTGCGATGCCAGCCGCGACGGGGTGCGCCTGTACTACCCGGGCGGCGACGTCGAACACGTCACCCCGCAGGTACGCGCCGACGTTCACGCCGCCATCACCACCAGCCTGGAACGGGACTGGCCGCCCTACATTCAGGGCCTCATCGACCGCGGCGCCTTCCAGACCCGATAGCCGTACCGCCCACGGCGACGGGCCCGGCCTTCACCCAGGCCGGGCCCGTCGCCGTCCCCGCCGCGCTGTCGGTGGTGGCTGGGCGGCTGGTCGGATGAACGACGGTGCGACGCCGTCGACCGGCCGCACGTGCTCGGGCGGCCATTGCCTCATGCTGCTTCGCGCGATCTGTCCCGGGGCGAGCCGGGTCGATGGACGACGCGCAAGCGTGGGGCGGGAGCGACGCGCTATGACATGCGGCTGTAGTCCTGCGGCGCCTTGCGCAGGATCGCGACCATTTGTTCCTGGGTGAGCGAGCGGTACACCGGAGCGGAGCAGCTGGCGATCTTCTGGAACAGGACTTCGGCCGGGATCGGGGGAACGTTCGCGAAGAGCGGGTGGTGGTCTGCCCCGGTGCCCTCGCTGAACTCCCGGTGCAGGAGCCAGATGGCCTCGGCAAACATGGGGTAGTTGCCTTCGTGCTTGGCCCAGAGGCATTTCAGCGACTCGAAGCCGGTGTCGCGCTTCACGAAGCCCCACCAGTACGACATCTCGGCGGTCTTGTCCTCGAACTTGTCGTCGTGCTGGAACTCAGTCCAGTCGTTGAGGATCTCCCAGCGCAGTGCGTTGACGATCACTCCGCTCGGTGCGTCGGTCTGCGCCATGTCGGACACGAACCCTTCATCAAAGGACATCCCGCCACCGTAGCCACTTCGTGAGTTGGCGACTCCCGATCCGTGACCTCCGCCGGTTCGGAACGCGAAGAATTTCAGGACCGCGCGATGCCTGACAGGTCAGGGCGTCACAACTTGCCCCACTTCGGGATGGTTTTATCTCCGGGTTCGCGGCCTTTATCCACAGGTGAACCTTTCTAAGTTCTGTGCCTGAGCGTCGGTGTCCGCTTTTCGCGACACCGTCACGCCCGCACGCACAACCAGAACGAAGGGCGGACAGCCGTGGCGCAGACGAAGTTCGACAAGCAGGTGGAAGAGACCGCCGAATCAGTGGCGTTCGGCATCGGCCGGTTCCTGGCCGGCCGCCCCATGGACGGGGAGCGGAAGACCAACGCGACGTTCTGGCGCAAGGGCACCCGCGTCCTGCCCAAGGTCGAAGGCAAGGTGTCCCGCTCTTCCTACCGGGCCGGGTGGCAGCGCCTGACCTTCCGCGTCAGCGGCCTGGCCGCGACGGGTGGGGCCGGCTACTGGGCGCTGTGGGAGAACCAGGACTCCACCTTCGCCACGGCGCGCGACGTCTGGGAGAACCCCGACCCCGCCATCGCGGCCGCGGAGACGGGCGGCATCGCCGTCGCTTCGGCTGCGGCGGTCGGCGGCGTCGCGTACGGGCTGCTGACCCGCAAGCGCCGCGAGTTCATGCGCGAGTGGGTGACCCCGCTGCACGAGGCGCTCGCCGTGCCGCTGGGCATGTCGGAGCTGACCGACCCGCGCCGCTACCTCCACGTACCCAGGGACTTCTCCGACGACGACGCCCAGATACGCATCGACGTGCCCACCCACATGCGCTTCAACGAGGACCTGGTCGCCGACCTCATCGTCAAGAAGCTCGCCCTGGAGAACGTCTCCTTCACCTGGCGCCGGGCGGGCAAGGACACCCACGTCATCGTCAAGAAGCGCAAGGCCCCGCCCAAGAAGCTGAGCCTGTCCGATCCCGGGGTGCGCGAGATCCTCGCGAAGATGCCCGAGTCCGCGCCGCTGATCGGGCTGGGCTCGGGCAAGAAGAAGGTCTCCGTCGACCTGGACGCCGACTCCCCGCACGTCCTGATCTCCGCAGGCACCGGCGGCGGCAAGTCGACGATCCTGCGCTGCATCACCTGCCAGTTCGTCCACAACGGCGCGCTCGCCTTCGTCCTGGACTTCAAGCGGATCTCCCACACCTGGGCGCGCGGCGTGCCCGGCGTCACCTACTGCCGCGACATCGGCGAGATCCACGACGCCCTGGTCCACCTTGCCCAGGAAGGCCGGCGCCGACTCGCCCTCGCGGAGGACCTGGCCGACGACGTCCTCGAAAAGGAGCCGTGGCGGGTCGGCCCGAGGATCGTGATCCTCCTCGAAGAGGTCAACGCGACCATGGCGCAGCTCAAGCGGTACTGGGCGAAGATCCGCGAGAGCGGCGACCCGAAGACGTCCCCGGCCATCGACGCGCTCGCCGAGATCCTCTTCATGGGCCGCCAGGTCCGCCTGCACGTGCTCCTGGTCGCCCAGTCCGCGACCGCCCAGGCCGTCGGCGGCCCGGCGATGCGCGAGAACTTCGCCACCCGGATCCTGGTCCGCTACACCCTCAACGCCTGGCGCATGCTCGTTCCCGAGGTCAGCCCCATCCCGATGGCGAGCGAGCACCCAGGACGCGTCCAAGTCGTCACCCGCGGCCGCGCCCAGGAGACGCAGGTGCTGAACCTGTCGAACGCGGAGGCCCGCGAGTGGGCGATGTCCGGCGTCCACGCCAAGGGCAAGACCGGCCCCACCCTGCAGAAGACGACCGCCCCGGCCGTCGACCTCCTCACCGACGCCCCCGAGCTCCCGCCCGCGCCCGCCGCCGATCCGGTCTTCCTCGCCGACGCCTGGAGCCTCACACCACCAGCCCCGGCGGCTGACACCGCGGTGACGCCGCCGGCCGACCCGGCCCCGGGCCCGGTACCCGACCCGGACGAAGCGGTGGTCGGCCTGCGCGAGGCGTACGAGAACCACCTGTCGGACATCGTCGCCAGCCTCAAGGCCCTGCGCTGGGCCCGACAGAACGACCCGGACTTCCCCGGCCCGATCGACAAACGCGGCGCCGAATTCCTCTACCGCGTCGGCGACCTCAAGAAGTGGGCCCGCAACCGGCCCCGCGCCGGCACCACCGACCCGGGCTGACCATCCCGGCCCGCCGACGTCCGCGAACCGGCCCTGTCCGGTCCGGACGACACGATCCCCCCGCCTGGAAGAACAACCGGTTCGCCAGGCAGAGCACAGAAAAGGAACACCGCACCATGACGAAGAAGACGACCACGACGCTGCGCCTGACTGACCCCGCCGTCCGCGAGCACATGGAGGCGCTGCCCGCCTCCCAGGTCCTGATCGGCCTCGCCGACGACGGACAGCCGGTCTGCGTCGACCTGGACGGCGAAGGGCCGCACGTCCTGGTCTGCTCCGGCACCGGCGGCGGCACTACCACCGTCCTGCGCACCCTGGCCGCCCAGCTCCTGCACGACGGCTCCGACGGCCTGGTCCTCGACCACAAGCGGATCTCGCACCGGTGGGCCACCGGCGTGCCCGGCGTCACCTACTGCCGCGACATCGCCGACATCCACAACGCCCTGATGGGCCTGCGGGCCGAACTCCAGCGCCGCCTCCACCTCATCAACCAGGACGGTGACATCGACGACCTGCCGCGCCTGACGGTGGTGTTCGACGCCGCCGACGCCACCCTGGGGCAGCTGGCCCGCTACTGGGACACCGTCCGGGAGAAGGGAGACCCCAAGACGTCCCCGGCCGTCGACGCCCTCGAGTACGTGCTCTTCGCCGGACGCGAGGTCCGCATCCACCTTCTCGTCGGCGCCCAGCTCGACAGGGGCGTCCTCGGTGAGTGGCGCGAGAACTTCTCCACCGTGGTTCTGGGACGGGTGACCACCCGCACCTTCAAGCGCCTCGCCCCGCAGTTCCGCCCCGCCCCGGAGCCCAACACCCAGCCGGGCCACGTCCACGTCGTGCAGGGCTGGACCGCCCACCCGACGCAGGTGCTGCTCCTGACCGACACCGAAGCCGCCGCCGGGATCGCCGCCACGGCGACCGAAAAGGACTGACCGACCGGGAAGCCCCCGGCGGCTGCTGGCGTACAGCGGTCGCCGGGGGCTTTCGCGGGAGTCGCCCGGCGTCGACGGGGGAGGCGGCGCCGGGCGACGATCAGGGGGAGGCTGTGGTGGTCGTCTCCGCAGCAGGAGCGGTGCCTTGGAGCCGGTCCAGCCGCTCGTACAGAGCCCGCAGCGTACGGGCCCGGTCCCGGACTCGGAGCAGATCTCGCGAAGGCCGCGCCAGGCAGTCCTCAGCCTGGCCCATCACGAATTCGGCGAACAGGCGCCGGCCGTCGTCCTCGGGCAGCGTGACGGCGAGCGCCCGGACGTCGTCGGCGACGGCGCGGGCGGCCCCGGCGAGCAGCAGCCCGACCTGTTCGTAGTCGTCGGGCACCAGCGCGTCGGGATCGGACCACGTCAGCACGGCGCGGGCGACATGCTCGTGCGTGGTGCGATCGAGCGGCAGTTCCGCGGCGAGGTGTCCTTCGGGGTCGTACAGCACGGTGTAGCCGTTCATGACACGGGCGCCTCTTCGGGTGCGTCGACAGGAAGACCACGCAGACCCTGCGCGAGCCGGTCGGCGGGGAGCAGGGCAGGCGGCTCGCCGCCGCGCGGGTAGCTGATGAGGTCCGCGACCGCCGTGGTGTCCTCGTACGTGGCGGGCATCAGCAGCTCGCTGCCGCTGGACAGCACCCGCACCCCGGGCAGGCCCACCAGGACGTCGCCGGAGCCGGGGGCCACCATCACGTACAGCGTGCCGCGCAGGTGGTCGGCCAGGACCAGGGCCCCGCGCCGCGGGCCGATCCGCAGTGCGGCGAGCACGTCCAGGCCCCGATCCATGGGGGCGATGGCCACCGCGTCCCACTCCTTGCCGCAGGGGATCCACCGGGTGCGGTTCAGCCCTCGCACCCACCGCGCCTGCTTGTCGGTGCTGGGCTGCGCGAGATCGTGCCACGTTGGGGTGGACCGCTTTGGGGAGTTGGCCATATCGGGACGGTAGGGGCGGTATACCGGAGACAGCCCACACGATGTGTGTGGGTTCTCAACTCCGCACTCCGGAGCTCCCCATGGACCGCATCCAGTTCGGCCGCCGTGTCGCCTACTGGCGAGACCGCCGGCGCCACACTCAGCAGGAGTTCGCCGCGCTGATGCAGCGCTCCGTGCGCTGGGTGGAGGAACTCGAGGCCGGACGCCGCCAGGCGGACCCGAACCTGTCGGTGGCCACCGAGATCGCGGCGCGCCTGGGCATCACACTGGAGCGGCTGTTGCACGACCCGGCGGTGCTGTGTCCCGCCGACTCGGAGATCGCCGCCGTACGCCGCGCTCTGCAGCGCCACGACGTCATCACCGGCCGGTGCGATGGCTCCGGCACCGAGCCGGTCCCCGTCGCCGCCTTGCAGCGCGATCTGTGGCTGGCCCGCACCGGCTTCCAGGCCGGGCACTTCGCTCAGCTCGGGGTGCAGATCCCCAAGCTGCTCGTGGACGCCACCCGGGCCGCCGAACGCCACGAGGGCGACGACCAGCTGGAGGCGTACCGGCAGCTGTCGCTGACGCTGGAGCTGACCGAGGCCGCCGCCATCAAATGGGGCGACACCGAACTCGCCGTCGTGGCCGGCCACCGAGCGGTCGCCGCGGCCGAACGCTCCGAAGACGTCGTCATCATGGCGTCCGCAGCCCGTCACCTCGCGGACGCGATGACCAATCACGGCCAGGCCGCGGCCGCCGTCGCGTTCGTCACGGCCGCCGCCCGCCGCCTCGAGCCCGACCTCCTCCGGCGCGGACCCGAAGGGCTCTCCGTGCTGGGCATGCTGTTCCTCAAGGCCGCGATGGCGCAGGCCGCCGCCGCCGAAGCCGACGACCACAGCCCCGCCGCACTCGCCCGCTCGGTGCCCGGCTTCCTGGACCAGGCCGACGAACACGCCGACCATCTCGGCTTCGACGGCAACGAGCTGTGGACCAGCTTCGGCCCGACCAACTGCAAGCTCTACCGGGTTGCTGCCCACGTTCAGCTGAGCGAAGGCGCGGACGCCGTGGCCGTCGCAGCGGACATCCCCGGCGCCGCCCTCGCCGACCTCCCGCGCGAGCGCCGCGCCCACCTGCTCACTGACCGCGCCATCGGCGAGAAGCAGGCCGGCCTGCGCACCGAAGCGGTCGCCACGCTCCTCAAAGCGGAGGAAGAGGCCCCCGAGGAAGTCCTGTGCCGCCCCAGGACCAAGCAACTCGTGGAAGACCTGCGCCTGTTGGGCACCGGCTCTGCCGAGAGCCGCTTGCGCGCACTTGCTGATCGTTGTGGACTGCCCCGGTGACCACACGCACCCTGTACCTCATCGCCTGCGCCGCTCCGCCCACCCGCCGCCTTCACGTACCCGTCCGCGCCGCCCAGGCGGCCGGTTGGGACGTGTGCGTGATCCTCACGCCGTCCGCGTACAGGTGGCTCAGCGAGGACGCCGAAGGCGAGATCGAGGCCCTGACGGAGCTGACCGGACACCCGGTCCGCTGGCAGTACAAGCTGCCCTCGCAGCCGGACGTCCTGCCCGCCCCGGACGCGATCCTCGTGGCCCCGCTCACCAACAACACGCTCGCCAAATGGGCCACCGCGATCAGCGACACCCTCGCCCTCGGCCTGATCACCGAGGGCATCGGCCTCGGCCTGCCGATCACCGCCCTGCCCCACTTCAACGACGCCCAGGCCGCACACCCCGCCGTGGCCGGCCACATCGCCTTCCTCCGCGAAGCGGGCGTCACCGTGCTGCTCGGGGAAGGCGGATTCGTGCCCCACAAGCCCAAGCGCGGCGACCTCGACGCCTACCCGTGGCAGGCCGCGATCGACGCACTCCCCGCCTGACCCACAGGGGGAGCGGGCCCCAGACCCCAGGGGCTACACGCACACCAGTGCGATGCCGCCGCTCAGGACCCCAGGGCATCGCACTCCAGTGCGTGTAGGGCCTGGGGCGTGATGCCGCTGGCCCCGGACAGCGAAGGACCGCGGGCCGCCCAGCGTGCCCGGGGTCCTGTCCGCCCCGCCGCCCCAACTCCGGTTCGAGGGCGGCTCCTGGTGCACTCACCAGTCGTCAGGTGCGCTGCCCACCCACGCGATCGGCATGCCCTCACTGTTGCGGCCCCAGTGCGGTTCCTCCATCGACGTCTCGTGCCCGTCGGGCAGGACGCAGATCCGCCCCCAGCGGCCGTGCTTGCCCCCACAGAGCCCGGCGAGCCCGTCCGCGTCGCCTTCCGCCACGGCCTGGTCGTAGCGGTCCTGGAACGGCTGGAGACGGGCGCACAGCTCCATGCCCAGCTCCGTTTCCACCGCCTCCACCCGGTCCCGGGCCGCCCGCACCCCCGGGTCGGACAGCACAGCCGAGATGACGTCCTCCGCCTCCGCGAAGGCCCTCTCCCGGCCGTGCCGCCGTACGGCCTCCCGTACGCGCTGCTCTTCCCCGCGGTCACCGCTCATCACGCCGCCGCCCCTTCCGTCGTCGCCCACTCCAGCCCGAGGCCGGCCAACGTGGCGAGCTTGTCTGCGGTGAGCTTGGCCCGGCGGCTCTTGCTGTTGCTGAGGAACACCCCGAGCTTCACCTCACTCCCGTCCTCCAGCCGCTCCACATGAGCCCTGGGGACGGTCACAGAGCCCTCGCGGGCCTTGTACTGCGCCAGGGCCGCCACGCCCTTCTCGAAGGCGCTCACAGCCTTCTTGGGGGCCTTGGCGGGCTCCGCCTGCTCCGGGGGCAGCGGCACGACGCCCACCGCCTCCAGGAGCTCGCGCTGCCCGTCCATCAGGCCAGCCCAGACCGTGTGCTGACGCTGCTTCGCCAGCCACTTGCCCACGTCCATGCCGTGGACGGTGAAGCCCGGCAGGACGTCGGAGTGGTCCTCCTCGTCCGTCAGCAGCTCCCGCAGCGCGGCGTAGTGCCTCTGCCACTCCGCCGGCCACGCCGGGTTCCAGTGCTCATCCACGGCCTCCAGCGCCGTCTTCCACTCAGGGTGGCCCTCCAGCGCACCCACGCGCCGCAAATTCGAAAGCCACTGCCCCACCGGCCGGTCCAGCATCGTCGCGGACCGGGGCGCACACAGCGTCCAGTGCTGCTCGTAGTACGCCTTGGCGGCCTCCAGGTTCTCCTGGAAGCGTTCGTCCGTCAGGCTCCAGACCATGCCCAGCTTCTCCAGCCGCTGGGCGCGCAGGCCGGTCATCTGCCCCGCCCCGAACGCCCGTCGCTGCTCCGCGACCCACTGCCCCAGCGGGTACGCGCCCTCCTTGTGCCCGTACGGAACCCGGGCGTGAAGCTCACGATCCGTGAACTTCTTGAGCGCCGCCCAGCCGCGCCCCCAGTCCTGGCGCTCCGTGTCGATCACGTTGAAGGAAATCCAGTCCGCGACCATCACCGGGTCACGGGGAGCCGCAAAACGAAGCAGCAGACGGGATTCATCCTCGCCTTCCTCGGGCGGCGAACCGATGTACTCGGAAGGCTGCACGACGTCCTTCTGAGGCTCCTGCGGAATCGCGAGCAATTCGATTGCCTCTTCGTCGTGAGCGCGCAGACCCTCCAATACCTTCACCAGGGGCTTATACGATCCGGAGGTGAACATGTCTCCCGGCTTTTCTCCCGGCTGGAGAAATACCGGCACGATCAAAGAGGCCACCTTGCCCCTGTCCGGGCTTCTGACGCAGCGCCCGGCCGATGGCCTGGACGATGTCGTGCGGAGCGCCCTTGGGGTCCAGGAGGGCCACCGAGTCCACCGCGCGGATGTCGACACCCTCGCCCAGGACCCGGCAGTTCGAGAGCACCGCCCGCAGCGCCGTGGACCCGAAGCCGCCCAGCACTCCCCGCCGGCGCTCCGGGACATGCTCGCCACACAGCCAGTCCGCCCAGATCCGGGCGGGGTACTTCTCCGGCTGGTCAGCGTGCAGCTTCGCCGCGACGCGCTCCAGGCCCTCCGCGTACGCCTGTGCCTCTATCGTCCGGTGGTGGAAGGTGATGCAGGTGCTGAGGTTGTGCTGCTCCATCGTGTGCAGCAGCGCGGCCTGGAGCGCCCCCAGGCGCTCCCCGCGCACCTTCTCGCTGTGCCGCTCCTCGCCCATCAGCCGCTCCGGTGTGACGACCGGGTCCTGGAGCTCCAGGACGATGATCTGGTACCGCGCAAGCAGCTTCCGCGACACGGCCGACGCCAACGAGAGCTTGTAGAGGACCGGCCCGAAGACCTTCTCGTCATCCATGGAGGCCGCCATCTCACGCGGCAGCGGGTGGCGCGCGTCTCCCTCCGCGACCTCGCGGTTCAGCCGCTCCTCCCAGATCCGCGGCGTCGCCGTCAGGTACAGCCGGCGGTGCGACGGGATGACGCCCTGGCTGTGGACATCGGCCCACGCCTTACCCATCGAGCCACTTGTCCTGTGCGCCTCATCGACCACCGTC
The DNA here is from genome assembly GCF_040253615.1 of Streptomyces sp. Edi4. NCBI lineage: Bacteria > Bacillati > Actinomycetota > Actinomycetes > Kitasatosporales > Streptomycetaceae > Streptomyces > Streptomyces sp. Edi4. The sequence continues at coordinate 1,027 of NZ_JBEJGY010000005.1, read as the reverse complement.
AGGTCCATCGGCGCCAGCTGCTGCCCGTAGGCACCCTCGAACGCCTCCGCCAGGACTCCCAACGAGGCGTACGTCCCGAAGATGGTGACCGGCCCGGTGCTGTGCCACAGGGCCAACTGCACGGGATTCGTGGTGGAGCGCACCTTGAGGTTCCACAGCTCCGGGTCGTCGGTGAGGCTGCACACCGCAACCGCCGGCCCCGCGTGCCCGGCCTCGCGCCACGCCTGCACCGTCTGGGTCAGCAGGTCCAGCGTCGGGACCAGAACGAGAATGCGGCCCTTGGGCACAATGCGCTTTGCCGACGTCGCCGCAATGATGGTCTTTCCCGTGCCACACGCGGCGTGCACCTGCCCGCGAAGGCCATTCACGGGAATACCGCCCGGCGGGATATCGAAGCCCCGCACGATGGCGGCAACGGCTTCGATCTGGTGGTCACGCAACTTCACGGCCAGTCCCCGTGTTCTCCTTTTCGCGGAATGTCGCGCGTAATCAGAATGGAAGGTCCCGGCGCGATGGTGTGGCCCCCGGGTTGTGGTGTCTGGACCCAAACACTACACAGGCGCGACCCGTGATGCATCACCCACGCGCCAACTTTGCACCCCCAGGGTGATACATGGCCGAATCTTACCCCGAAGCGGCCGGTTGTCCTGTATGCTGATGGGGTATTGGTGAGTGTGACCGGGCAGTTTCGAAGATGGGGGGAGTGGTCAGGGTGGAGCAGCAGATCGCGTCACTGCGGCGAGGCCGGCATCCGATCGAGCCGACAGTCCGTCACATCCGTTGCGGGGGTGGTGGTCAGGAACCCCAAGCCCTACACAGGCCCCCGCATGATGCACCTCCCCTTGCTGCCAGCCCAGGCGACCACGCTTGCGCGGGTGCCCGCAATGAGCGCTTGCGCGAATTGCATTCCCTCCCGGAATTCCGTTTACGGAATTCCGTCCCGGCGCTTGCGCCGGAGTTCGAATTGCGCTTGCGCAATTCATTCACTATGACCCGGCTTGCCGGGGCATATCCCGCTCCGCGGGAT